>NZ_DCBW01000060.1:150257-154693 GCF_002313585.1 Microbacterium sp. UBA1097
GATGAGGAAAAGCTCACGACCTTCGGCAGCGACACCCCGCTCGGGCGCGCCGGGCAACCCGCAGAACTTGCGGGCATGTACGTCTACCTCGCAAGTGACGAGGCCTCATACGTCTCGGGCGGCGTCTTCCCGGTCACGGGAGGACGTGCGCTCTAGCGTACCGAGCCTCACCCATCGGCCATCCGTGGCCTCTCCGCCACCGACAGAGCCACCGACAGAAAAGAGGAACCATGCCTGGACGCCGGAACTCGAGTCTGAAGGACCCGGAGCTGTACGAGGAACTGCGCGATGACGGCGCCTCGAAAGAGAAGGCGGCCCGCATCTCGAATGCAGCAGCCAATCGCGGACGCTCGAACGTCGGACGCAAGGGCGGCGAATCGGGCAGCTACGACGACTGGACCGTCGACGAACTCAAGAAGCGCGCGAAGGAACTGGGACTGAGCGGCTACTCGTCGATGCGCAAGAAAGAGCTCATCGACGCCCTGCGGAACCACTGAGGTTCGGCACGACTCGCACTACCGCGCCCAGCACGGCGGCAAGCAGCGAGACCAGTTCTGTCACGAGGATGCCGAGCACCGTGGTGATCGCGGCGATCACTGTTGCCCAGATTCCGACGGTTCGCAGAGCCTTCATGGGCCAACAGTAACGCTCGCGAGCATGCCTCGCAGGTCTACAGCTCGAGGGGCCATGGCTCATCGGGGGCCCCGCCACGCACTCCCTCAAGCTGTCGAGTGCGCCGTTCAATCTCTTCGAGCGCATCCTGATCGGGCTCGATCGTGATGCCGCCTGCGACGGATTCGACGACGAACGCGGCGGCTTCATTGAGAAGCAGTGTGACCGTGACCGGGTTGCCCTCCGCGCTTACGGCAGGAACGGTGACAGCATCCGCGGAGCGGTGCTCGCTGAGCACGCGGGCGTAATCGATCAGGGCATCGGCAGTGTCGTCGTGCATGAAGAGCGACCTACCGGCATAGTGCACTTGCTTCATGCCGCGAACGTACCTTCTGTGGATTGCGAGGTACGAGGCCGTTGACAAGTGCAGTCTCTAGTCCTAGGACATTAGGGCGCAGGATAAGGAGTCGCACGAAGCACTCGAGCGAGGTGAGCGGCGTTCAATGCCACTGGAGAGATGTCCGACCCAGGTCGGAGTCGCGAAGACGAGGATGTCGGAATCCAGGATCTGCTGACGGCCCTTCGGCCACTGGTCGCCGTCACCCATGTCGGCTTCGACGCCGGGACGGATGTCGAGATCGACCACCCTCACCGTGCTGTTGGAAGCGCCGTGCTGCGTCAGGGAGTCGAGCACGATGTCGGTGAGGTCTTGAGTGCTGGACTCGGCGGGCGACGGCTTGAGCGTGCAGTTGAGCGGGATCGCGCGCAGGGGTGTCTCAGTCATGGCGCCAGTCAATCGGTCACCGCGAGCCCCGTCGCGGGCCTTGACATCCGACGAGCGCGGAGACCGGGCGCCTGGTCTACATGGCCAGACGCCTGAGGATCAGGTCCATGATCCGATCAGGGAGCAGGCGACGTGCGGCGACGACGATCTTCGCTGACGCCGGAGTCGCGTATCGGGTCTTCGGCCGCCGCGCTGTCGCCGCGCGCACGATTGTGGCCGCGACATCCTCTGGGGTCCCGGATGCCGGCGAGTCGTCGACGCGTTCGTAGTTGCGGACGAGGGCTCGGGCCTGCTCGGCATACGGACCGGCTCCCGAGTACTCTTTGGCGCTCCGGCGCGAGATCGAGTTCCACTCGGTCCGGATCGGCCCCGGCTGGATGATGACCACGTCGATCCCGTGGGGGGCCAGTTCGATCCGCAGTGAGTCCGAGAGCCCTTCGACCGCGAACTTCGTGGCGTGATACCAGGAGCCGATCGGTTCGTAGATGCGCCCGCCGATGGACGAGACGTTGATGATGCGGCCGCGCCCGAGAGCGCGCATCGTCGGGATCACGAGCTGGCTGAGCCGCGCCAGCCCGAAGACGTTGACCTCGAACTGGCGGCGGGCCTCGTCGATGGGCACGTCCTCGAGTGCGCCGTACGACCCGTAACCAGCGTTGTTGACGAGCACGTCCAAACGCCGCTGCTCACGGATGATGCGGTCAACGCCAGCGCGCAGGGATGCGTCATCCGTGACATCCATCGCGATCACCTGGCATCCGGCTGCCTCGAGCTCCTGCATCCGGTCTACCCGCCTCGCTGCGCCGTAAACGATCCAGCCGCGCGCAGCGAGCGCGAGTGCCGTGGCGTGGCCGATCCCTGAGGAAGCGCCGGTGATGAGGACGACGGGGCGTGGTTTCGGGCTCATTCCCTTAGTTCATCACGCCCCGTGGCGGTCAGCTCCGGATGTCGGAGGCTCGACCTAGAGTGCGATGCATACCGAGAGCGTGCCCCTCTCCCGATGGAACAGGAGCACGTTCATGACCACGTACAACTCTTCTGCTGCAGCGACTCCAGCGGCGTTTGACGACCTCGTCCTCACCTGCTGCCACATCCGCGAGGGCGAGCGCCCAGTCGGATTCGTCTCGCATGACTCGCTCGGATGGGTCTTCACGTGTGGGCGAGACGACCACTGGACCGACTGCTGGGGTATGGCACACGCGTATCACTTCACGGCCGCCGACTCGTCGCTTGTCCCGCTTGGTGCACTCGGTGTGGGCGGGCAGGCGGCGCGCCTCGCCGCGGGTCACGCCTGGCTGACGCTTCCCGTCTTCGAGGCGGACGAGAGCGCGCCAGATCAGTCCCAGTCGAGGTAATCCTCGATGGGCCAGGCGGTTTCCCCGACATGGGTCAGCGGGAACAGGTCACGGGCTCCCTCGATCGTGACGACGCTGATCCGCTCGGGAGCGCGCGCTGCGAGAGCCTCGCCGTTCGCCGGCGCTGCCACCTCATCGTCGGCTCCCTGGATGATCAGGATGGGGATACCCGGCGGGATCTCGAGCGGGCCGACCTCAGGCGTCGCGGCGCGAGCAGCGCGCTGCATGGCGACGAGCTCGGACTTACGGGCGTTCTCCGGCACCTCGGATGCAGCGGATGCCGCGGCATCCTCGGTCCCCTCGACGCCGAGAAGCAGGAGTCCGCCGAACCGCCCGGGGTGGTCGATGGAAGCGATGCGCGCCACCGAGCCGCCAAAGCCGTGTCCACCGACCCAGGGGAACGCAAGGTCGAGGTGATCCATCACGTCGATGACGTCCTCGGCAAGATCGTGCATCGTCGGTTCGGCCCCAGACTGCGGGAGACGGCTGCCGATCCGCACGACGTGGAAGTCCTCCTCGGCGAGCGCTTCGGCAAGTGGCCCGAGGTAGCCGATGTTCAATCCCTGGCCGGGCACCAGCACGAGAGACGGGCCGTTGCGGCGGTCCTCGGCGTACGGGATCGCTCGCCCATCGGGTTCGAACGTCTCGATGTCAGCCATGTCGTCTCCGTCCTCTCGAAGCCAGCGCCTCATGACCCAACCGGGACAGAGCGCGTAAGCGTGATCACCCTGGACGACCCTAACCGAACGAGGGTGCGGACAATCCGTTCCCGGCGGCTCACCCAGTCCACTGGCGTCGTCTCCACCGAGGCGCGAGGTCAGGAGAAGAGTTGGCGCAGCGCGTCGAGGTCACCGGCGTCCACGACCTCTTGGACCGCGTCGATGGTGGTCTGGTTCGCAAACATCGGCTTGAGCGTGTCGTTCCAGATTGACCGCACGGTGTCCACGTCCCCAGTGTCAACTGCCGCGCCCGCGGACTCGATTGCCTGCTGGTAAGGAATCTGCTCGAACCCCGCAGGCGCGTCACCTGGGGCGTAGTAGGGAACCCAGGGAATGGCCGGGTCGGGGGTGAGCCAGAGCACATGACCCGGATGAATCACACGCACGTGGTTCATCTGAGCCAGGTTTGGGTACGCGCAGAGCCGTTCAGCGATCACGGACTCGACGTCACCGGACGCAACTGTATAGGCCACAGGAGCACCGTCATCATCGGCTGTGACCTCGCCTTGCGCGAACTCTCGTGCGCCCAGATCACGAAGGCTCCCGCGCCGCTCCCAGTACAAACCGTCGGATTCGCTCACGACCTGGGATAGGCCGGCGCAGGAGTCCGGATCTGTCGCTTCCGTCGCAGACGAAGCCTCGGAGATCGGCGTAGCGACAGCCGTGGGGACGGGAGCGCCGAGTGTCTTGACGGACTCCGGCGCCGTCACGGTACACCCAGCGAACGCGGTCGCGGCCACCAGAAACACCACGAGCGTGAGAGATAGCCTGGCTCCAACCGACAGCGCGCCGCAAGCCGCGGCCGGCGATTCAGTTGTTGAAGCGGAACTCCACCACGTCGCCGTCCTGCATGACGTAGTCCTTGCCCTCAAGCCGCGCCTTGCCGCGCGAACGAGCCTCGAGCACCGACCCCGCGTCGACGAGATCGTCGAACGAAATGACCTCGGCCTTGATGAAGCCCTTCTC
>NZ_DCBW01000060.1:155014-155416 GCF_002313585.1 Microbacterium sp. UBA1097
CTCGAAGTCGGTGTGGATGACCCCGGCGGCCTGGGGCGCCTTCCAGCCCTTACCGATCGTCCACGCACGGGCCTCCTTCGGCCCGGCGGTGAGGTAGGTCTGCAGGCCCAGCGTGTCGAATCCGATACGGGCGAGCTGGTCGAGACCCGACTCCTCCTGCCCCGTCGACGCCAGGAGTTCCGCGGCATCCTCGGGATCGAGGTCGATGAGTTCGGACTCGATCTTCGCGTCGAGGAACACTGCCTGCGCGGGGGCAACGAGGGCCGCGAGGTTCGCCTTGGCGCCCGCATCCGTCAGCACCGACTCGTCAACGTTGAACACGAAGATGAACGGTTTTGCGGTGAGCAAGCCGAGCTCGCGAATCGGGGCCAGATCGATTCCGGATGCCGACAGCAGCGTCCC
>NZ_DCBW01000028.1:0-14663 GCF_002313585.1 Microbacterium sp. UBA1097
CAAGCTCATCGGTGGATCGAGGCTTAGAGTCTCGGTCTCCGTGGACGCCGTCGGCGGTCGCATCGCCGCCGGCGGCATCGTCTCCATGCCGCTTGAGAGTCTGACGAAGACCATCCTGCCGGAAGGCAGCGACCCAACTCGACTCCTCGGTGTCAAGGTTGTGAACAAGGGCGCAGCGGGCATCGACGTGACATCAGCGGGCATTCAGTTGGATGTCGGGCTTCCCGACACCGTCCTCCCCGCGTGGATCTTCGACGGTCCATGGTGTCGGCAGGCATTCCCCTTTCGCCTCGAAGGGCGAGCCCGCGAAGACTGGTATGTCACTGCGGGGACCGTGCGCGCAACGGTGGTCGAGTTGGCAAAGAAGACTGGCCGGGCTCCTGTAAGGTTCCGACCCTTCACAGACCTCGGTGACGATACCTGGGAAGTGGGCACGTGGCGCAACGCGATCGAGTTGCCGATCTGGAAAGAGGGCGTCGCCGAGGACTACCTGGAATCTCTGAACTCGGCCTAGTAACTCCGCGAGACACGTCCGTGCAGGAGTCCCACGCACAACCGACTCTGGCGAGCACGACGTCTCCTTGTGCACAGCGCACGTCGACCTTCTCCCCAATGCTGACCGGCAGTGCCCCCGGTCTTGCCTTTGGAGCGGACCCGTAGACCAAGGCGGTCAGCGGCAGGGTAGCCAGCTCGTCTCGGCGAACACGCAGGCTTTCGCAGCGTGGAGTGTCGGTGCGCTCGGGCAGACTGAGGCTCATTCATCGTGTGGGACGGTGACTCGAGCAGCGAAGGGGGCGAATCGCGTTGGAGGACGTTGCGCGCGCGAGCCCGATTGAGCTGATCGAGTACCTGCATGCGAATCTTGACGCTCACTTCACCGAGTTGGCTGCACGCCGCCGGAATCTTGAGCCACCAGCGCCCGTCTTCGCGCTCGAACACGGCCTGAGCGCAAACGACCGCGAGCTCTTGACCAAAGCAGTGGGCGATGCGCATCGACTGGGCGTGATGCCAGCCGCGAGCCGAAACTCCTGGCTCCCCTTCGTGGTGCATGCCGCCGAGGTTGGCTATATCTACGACGGAGTCGAGTACTGGCCGATCTACGCCTCGAAGACTCCCCGTTGGGCCGACAGCGACTACGAGCGGGATCGCGTCCGCAACTGGTTCGTCAAGTTCTCCCAGCAGTATGGAGGTGCGATCCCACAGGGCGCTTGGGCACGCACCTTCCGCAAGATTGCGTGGCCGATCACCCATGCAGTCCTCCCGCGGTATCTCCAGGTGCAGCTCGCGAGGATGCTGTCCGACTACCGAACGAGCTGGCCGAGTTTGCTCGACGACCCCGCGGTCCTGGGCACTCGACTGCATGCATGGTCTCGGTACTACAGCGACCGCCTCGAGAAGTTCTGCCAGAACACGGAGATCGTTGGACGCCTCGCCGTTGCCCTGCTCATCACCGACGAACACGCAGATACGCCGCTGATCGAGTCGACTGCCCTCGCGCGCATTGTCGAGAGCCTCAATTCGGAGCGCCAGTCACGGCGGTGGCTGTCAGAAGCTCGGCGCTCCGCCAGCAGCATCCGCACCCACAACTTCAGACCTCCGGAAGGCCGGGACGACCCGGCCCGTCTTCGACCCCCGCGTCCGGCAGCAACTGATCCGCAACTTCAGCTGCGCGAAGACGCTGGCGGCGCCTGGCGAGCATTCGCGATCCTGCCGGATCTCAGACCACTTCAGCATGCCATGCCCCAGTTGTACGAGGCGCTACGCAACTCACGCGCGGTCGTTGCGGGCGCTCGTCAGGAGATCCCCACCAGTGGACTCCTCTACGCCACGCCACCGATCGAACTCACCCGCTGGCCCGCACCGCCCCAGCCTTTCCTGCAACTGCGACGCGCATCGGACGAGGTCAACCTCCTGCTCGCCGAGCAATGCCGGATCACCCAGGGGCCGTGGTGGGTCTTTCGCCAGAAGCCAGGAGCACCCGCGGGCGAGGTGAAGGGCAAGTTCGTTCGGCCCGGAGTCAGCTACTGCATCCTCGGCGACCAAGCGCTGTCCCCGCCGACGCTCGACTGGTGCGTCAAGGTGGATATCGCCCTTGAAGGCATGAGCGCGTATGTCCTGAGCGTGCCCGCCACACTCAGTGAGGCGGACTCCACGGTGCTGGTCGAAGCTGGCATCTCGGTCGTCTCCGACGTGCGTGTACGCCCGGTCGGGGTAGTGGCGGGCCGCTGGGATGGCGACGGCGTCGCCGAGTGGCTGTCAGGCGAGCCGGTGCTGATCGCAATCCATGCCGAACACTCCCCCAAGAAGCTCGGCCTGCGCATCAACGGAGATCCCTACTTCCTCGGCTGGCCGGAGGGCGAATCCGAGCTGTTTCTCTCGCTTGGGGAGTTGCCCGCGGGGACACACGAGATCGTTGTGTCGGTTGACCCGAACGGCGAGAACTCCAAAACTGAGGGGTCCCTGCTCGCCATCATCCGTGATCCGGATGTGCACAGCGAAGCTGGCCTCGCAGGCGAAGGTATTCGGCTGCGCAGCTTCCCCGCGCAGCCGAGCCTTCCCGAGCTCTGGGATGGTCGAGCGCTCCTAGAGATCGATGGGCCCAGCGACGCAGGCGCCGAACTCGCGCTCACCCTTCGCGACGGCAGCGGCGCCCAACTGGCAATCCACCGCCAGAGTCTCCGGCTCCCGGTCACGAGCAAGGACTGGCAACGTATCGTTGCTCGGCTGCGCGAGCAGCCTCAGATTGCTCGTCACTACGACGCAGCAGACACGGCGGAGCTGGCCGTCAGTAAGGCGGGCGTGGGGTTCGCCACCCTCCGGTGTGAGCGCGGCTTTCAGGGGCTGCGGTGGGTTGTCTCAACGCGCCATCGCGACAACGGCTACATCGCGCGTCTCATCGACCGCACCGATGGCGACCCGGTCGAAGTCGTCTTCTATCCAGTCGAACGTCCTCTCAGCGGCCAGCCACAGCCGGCCGACCAGGAGTTCTCAGGCCCGCCACGCGGCGGCCTGCTCGTGGCCAGCAACGAGCAGGATCAAGCTGCGCAGATCATTCCCCCTGACGCGAACCAACTGATTGGCACTGGTAACTCAACGCCATCCATCCCTACCGCCCAGAAGTCACTGGTCGAATGCACGAGACTCATGAAGGGTCACCAGTTGTGGAAGAGCGCCCAACTTCCTGCCCATCCATTTGGAGTACGCGAGCGTCGTCGGGTCCTCGACGCGATCACTGGAGCGCTTGTGGGATTGCTCACGCCCGGCAAATGGGCGAGCTTTGAGAGCCAAGTCGCGACGCAAGCGGCGGCGGATGTCGACCTCGACCGAGCCCAGGCACGTGTCGGCGAGAGTCCTGCCCATCGTGCCGCCGCGGAAGCGATCGCGAACCACTTGTGGGAGTGGGACAGCCGCGCGCTTCTCATCGAAGGATTCAGCGAGGCAGCCGGGGCGCTCATCTCGTCATCGGGCATGCCGAACAAACTCAAGGGTGCGCGGTTCCTCCTCCAGCTCGCCAGTTCCCCGAGCGAGCTTCTCGAGTGGGAAACGGCCGAACGCAATGAGTACCTCCGCGCGGTCATGACTGACCCCGTGCTCGTGCGCGCTGCGCGATTCGCCGTGCTCGGTACCGTCGAAGAAGTCGCAGGTGGCGTCGGATGAGCATTCAGCGACTGACTCCGACAGACCTCGAGGCAACGGCGGTCGAGTTGCTCGGTCTCGACCAGGAAGCGACCGGGCTGCTCTCCGTAGAGGGACTGTGCGCGTCCATCCGCCGCGCAGCGTCGTTGCTGTGTCCCGCGACGCCACGTCAACTCGTCGACGCGGTGCTCGAAGTGCTTCGTGCGCTCTCACCAGACCTGAAGCGCGACGTGGTCGCCGAAGCACTCGATCTCGTTGTCGGCGTTGGCGATCTTCTCGAACTGCGATCAGCGGAATCAGGCGTGCGCCAGCTCTACCTCGCCCCACCGTCGTATGTGACAGTTCGACCGGGCCGACACCTGCTGCTCGGCGTCAGGCCAAATGCAAGTCCGATCGTCGACGAGTCCGTCGTCGGCGCCCCGGTGGAATACGAAGCCCACACGCGGTTCCTGACGCTCGAGACGGACAACGCCGCAGCTTCATTGGCGGCCGCCGGGCTTCATCGAATGACCACCGAGCAATGGGCACGCGTCCCTCGCGAAGAGCCCGCCTCAGCGCTCATTGAGCGAACGACCCGCCTACTAAGCCAGCACCAGATGCCCGGCGAGATACAGGGTCTTGAGATCATCGATCCAACGACACAGGTGCAGTACTACATCGGCCGCTGGCGGAAACTCACCTCCCGCGATGAAGGCATGCTCGTTGGCCGGCGCCCGCAGGCATATGGCGCACCGGTGTGGTGCGTCCTCGATGTCGCGGCCGGGATTCCGCGCGCTGTTCTTGACTTCCCGGTCGACTCGTCAGTCATGCCGGGGTGGGACGAGGCTCGCCATCTCCAAGCAGCCATCGATCATCATCGAGGCCAACCACAAGTCTTCAGGTTCCGCTCGACCGGACTGCCCGATGGCAGTCGACTCCTCGACCTCTTCGCTCCGCTACCGTCATGGGCAGAGCGATACATCACGCTCGTCGGAATTCCGATGAGCCGGTCAAAGGGTGCGCTCCTCACGTATCGGGTTCCGTTCGATGCTGAGGATTCACTCACGGGGCTTCTCTCGAAATCGCTGTGGATGACGGGAATCAAGGAAGTGCAGGGACGATGACAGGACGAGCACTCACCATCGCCCAGACGGCGGACGAAATCAGGAACGCCCTTCGCGAGTACATCGAAGCGACCTATCACGTCGGCCATCCGTCGTTGATCCGTCAGCGGCAGGTGCTCCTCGATCAGCAGGGCAACACCTTCCAGACCCCGTTCCTTGAGAGCACACCCCGCTACACCCCGGGCAGGCGGTTCGCCGAGCTCACGCTCGACAAGGCCGCACTGGAGTTGTTCGCTCGACTGACGTCGACGGAGCACGACCACGCGCCGCTGATTTTCGATCCTCCGTACACGCACCAGGCGGCCGCGCTCGAGGCTGCGGCGTCCGGGCGGAGTCTCGTGGTCACGACCGGTACCGGCTCCGGCAAGACAGAGACCTTCTTGCTCCCGATGCTGGCGAAGCTTGCCGAGGAAGCCGCCAATCGGCCACAGTCGTTCGCGGCGCCCGGAGTC
Source organism: Microbacterium sp. UBA1097 (assembly GCF_002313585.1). Lineage (NCBI taxonomy): Bacteria > Bacillati > Actinomycetota > Actinomycetes > Micrococcales > Microbacteriaceae > Microbacterium > Microbacterium sp. UBA1097. Next base: position 5,192 of record NZ_DCBW01000028.1, read on the forward strand.
CGCGCCCTCGTGCTCTATCCCATGAACGCGCTCGTAAACGACCAGCTTGGCCGCCTTCGACTGCTTCTCGGCGACGAGCGGGTAACGAGCCAGTTCACAACGTGGGCTGATCGACCCGCGCGCTTCGCGCGCTACACCAGTAGAACCCTGTATCCCGGCGTGCGAACAGCTGAGAAGGACAGAACCAGACTCAAGTCGCTTGAGAAGTACTACATCGCCCTCCTCGACGAAGCAGCGAAGCCGGCTTCGCCCCGGCAGAAGCGCGCAGCGCAGCTCATCGGAGAACTGAAGGCGCGCGGCAAGTGGCCGGCGAAGCCGGACTTGAAGGCCTGGTACGGGTCGAGCGGACAACACTGGGTGGACTCGAAGACCGGGGCCTTCCAGCGCGCGGTCATGCTCCCGGGAGACGCCGAACTCCTCACGCGCCACGAGGTGCTGGCATCGCCGCCCGATGTCCTCATCACCAACTACTCGATGCTTGAGTACATGCTGATGCGGCCACTCGAGCGTCCCATCTTCGATGCGACGCGGCAGCGGCTACGGGACAACCCGGAGGAGAAGTTCCTCCTAATCATCGATGAGGCACACCTCTACCGTGGTGCGGCAGGCGCCGAAGTTGCGCTCCTGATGCGACGTCTGCGAGCCAGACTCGATATCCCCGCCGATCGCCTTCAGGTCATCGCCACCAGTGCGAGCTTCTCGGGAGCCGAGAAGGCCCAGGCTTTCGCCGCGCAGCTGACCGGCAAGGACGTGAGCGACTTTGACGCGGTCACGGGCACGCTCGACCTGCGGGATCCAGCGGCACCTGGGTCGCTTGAAGAGGCTGAAGTGCTGGCCTCAGTTCCCATGGACGCCTACTACAAGGCGGAGACGGACGAGGCGCGAGCGCAGGCGCTGGCTCCGCTGCTGACGTACCGCGGAGTCGCTCATGACGCCGAGACCTCTTCAAGCGCCCTGCTGTACCGCGCGCTGAATGGATACGCCCCACTCGGCCTTCTGGTCAACAAGACGATGAAGCAGGCGCTGCCTGTCCACACGCTGGGCGCGCACGCGTTCCCGGGAGTCGACCCAACGCTCGCGGAGCGCGCCGCCTCCACCTTGATCGCGCTCGCGAGCACCGCTCGCCTCAAGCCTGACGATGCGGGGCTGCTCCCGTGCCGCGTGCACGCCTTCTTCCGCGGCCTTCCTGGCATCTGGGTGTGCCTCGATGAGGACTGCTCGGTAGACCGGGGCGGAATCCCGAAGGGTCCCGTCGGTGCGATGTATGGCCAACCCCAAAGCACCTGCGACTGCGGTGCGCGTGTCTTTGAGCTCTTCACATGTCGCGAATGCGGCGCCACGTATGCACGGGCGTACACGGACGACGTCGCCAATCCCTCGTTCTTGTGGCAGGAGCCTGGCAGTGCCTTCCAGACAGCCTCGGGTCCTATCGCAGCGCTCGAACCGATCGATCTGCTTCTTGAAGAGCCGTCCGACGATGTCGGCAACGCAGTCCTCAAGGAACTCGACCTCGTCACCGGTCGCCTCAACCCGCACGATCCCGGTGATCGCTGGCGCAGGGTCTGGGTGCGACTCCAGCAGGACGACGGGCACCAACCAGATGCCGACTCTGCGGGCGGACAGAAGCAACCTGGAGAGTTCAACCCATGTGGCGTGTGCGGCGACCACGCACTGTTCGGTCGCACCAGCGTTCAAGACCACCAAACCAAGGGTGACGAACCCTTCCGGGCACTCGTAAGCCGTCAGATTGAGGTGCAGCCCCCCGGGCCGAAGCCAGCCGACGACTTCGCTCCGCTCCGAGGCCGCAAGGTGCTCGCCTTCTCCGACTCGCGACAAGTTGCCGCTCGCCTTGCACCGAATGTTCAGGAGTACTCACTCCGCGACGCAGTGCGGCCGATCATCCTCAAAGGCTGGAGCGAGCTATCGAAGCACCCTGTCGCGCCGACCATGAGCCTGGAGGATCTCTACCTGGTTGCGATGGTGGGGGCGAAGCTGCTGGGGGTTCGCCTCCGCCCTGAGCTCACGGGTACGGAGAACTTCGAGGCATTCACGCAGGTCTCGGAGTCGCTCGAGCGCGGTGCACTGAGCGATCCTGCGGAGTTCATGCAGTTGTACGCCATCAAGGATCCGCCGCCACAGTCGCTTCTGCGCAGCCTGGTCCCCGCGCTCACGAGCCGTTACTACGGATTTACGTCGCTCGGCCTCGCCTCCCTCCGCGAGCGGGGCAACCTGAAGAACTCCGTGCTCGCCGAACTGATCGACATTCCCGGTGTCGCGACGACCGAGGATGAGAAGCTCGCGCTGGTCCGGATGTGGCTGTCGCTCTGGATTCGCCCCGGCATCTGGTTCTCCGCGATGAGTGCGGACTGGAAGGGCACCAAGGTCCAGGCCGTGAGCGGCAAGTTCGCGAAGTTGACGACCTGGCTCGGCACGCGTGAGGCTCGGCGCATCTTCGATGCCGAGTGGCTGCCCTTGCTGCAGAGCAAGTTCTGTCAGAAGGTCGGCGACAAGTATCAGCTCGCCGCGCGCACGGTGGCACTCGACCTCGACACCGCCTGGGGCTACTGCGAGCGGTGCCGCTCCACCCAGCGCCACTTCCCCGGTCGGATCACCTGCATCTCCTGTGGTGCCGACAATGTGAGATCACTCGATCCTGAGACGGACGAAGTCTTCCAAGCTCGCAAGGGGTACTACCGCGCAAGTTCGCGCCGCGCCCTTGCGACGCCACCTGGCGAGGTGATGAGCGTCGTTGCAGCTGAGCACACAGCCCAGCTGAACTCGTCTCAGAGCGACGACGTGTTCTCGAAAGCAGAGATGTACGAGCTCCAGTTCCAGGACGTAAACATCGCGGTGCCCGCACCAGGAGTGCAACCAGAGGTCGCGATCGACCTCCTGTCTTGCACGACCACGATGGAGGTCGGCATCGACATCGGATCGCTGAGCGGGGTCGCACTCCGCAACATGCCCCCATCACGAGCCAACTATCAGCAGCGTGCAGGTCGGGCGGGACGCCGTGGCAACGCGGTGGCAACCGTGATCGCGTTCGGCAGCGCCGACACGCACGACGACCACTACTTCCGTGAGCCAGCCGAGATGGTCAGCGGAGAAGTCGCCGACCCCATCCTCACTATCGACAACGTGGAGATCGCCAAGCGCCACATCACCGCCTTCCTGCTGCAGCGATATCACCAAGACCGAGTCCCGCACATCGACCCGACCACGATGCCCGCCAACCTCTTCGAAGTGCTTGGCTCGGTTGGCGACTTCCTGTCGGACTCGGCGACGCTCAACCGAACAAATTTCGAGAGTTGGCTCTTGAGCAACGAAGCCGCGCTTCGGGCCGAAGTCGACGACTGGCTTCCAAGCGAGATCAGCGGTGACCATCGAGACGAAGTGCTGGCCGACCTGGTCACCACAACGCTTCACGGCATCGATGATGCACTCGACATCCGACCCGCGCCGGCAATCGTCGAGCCGACACCCGACCAGGCTCCCCCAGCCGATGACGCCGAAACTTCGGCGGACGAGGGCACCGGAGCGGCAGGAGCGGACTCAGCGGATGAAGCTGCTGTTGCTGAGGACAGTGGCGAGGAGCTGAGCTCCCAGCGCGCCCGAGACAAGCTTCTCGATCGTCTGCTCTACAAGGGCGTGCTTCCGCGCTACGCCTTCCCGACCGATGTCGTCAGCTTCCACGTATTCGACGAGGATCGGTCTACCCCGTACCGTCCGGCATTCCAGTACGCGCCAAGTCAGGGCCTCACCGTCGCCCTGAGCCAGTACGCGCCCGGCAAAGTGGTGTGGGTCGACAAGCGCGAGTGGACTTCGGGCGCCCTCTACTCCCCCATGCGCAAGGAGCTTTCGGAGGCCTGGAACGATCGTCGCATCTACTTCGAGTGCCCGGACTGCCACTACGCGACCCACGTCCCGTGGGAGCAAGCTGATCGTGGGCGCACGGGCGTCTGCCCTGCCTGCATGGGCGACCGCTTCGGCCCCGGCATGAACTGGCTACGTCCGCCAGGATTCGCGCATCGAATTGGCCAGCCGCCGGGCACGAGCCCTGACGACGCACCAGCCGTGAGCTACGCGACCCGCGCCAAACTCATCGCCGACGGCCCCGGGAATGCCCAACTCTGGGAGCAGGTGAACGATCGCATACAACTCAACTTCGATCACCAGAAGCTTCTGGTGTCCAACACCGGTCCGAACAACGAGGGCTACACGTTCTGCACATGGTGCGGCCTCATTGAACCGACCGCGATGCCAACACCACTGCTCGCGGGAACGCATGCCAAGCCGTTCCCTGACAAGGATCCGATGTGTCCAGGCGGTCGAGCCTCCCGAGGTCTGGTGCTCGGCACGGACTTCTTCTCGGATGTCTTGCTGATCCGCCTGACGGTCTCCGACCCAGTGACACTCCGACCGTCGTATCTGTCCTCCCAAGTCGCGCTCCGCACCGTCGCGGAGGCTCTTACCATCGCGGCGGCGAAGCACCTCCAGATCGAGGCCAGCGAACTGCAAGCGGAGTTCCGGCCGGCGCTCACCCAATGGGGTGGGCGCGGGCGTGAGGCCGAAATCTACCTCTACGACACCCTGTCCGGCGGCGCTGGGTTCACTCAGCAGGTGAGCCAGTTGGGACGGAAGATCTTCGAGCTCGCGCTGGAGCGACTGGTCGAGTGCCCGGCTCAGTGCGAGGAATCCTGCTACAGGTGCCTTCGGAGCTTCCGCAACCGATTCGAGCACACACAACTCGACCGCCATGTCGGCGCCAGCTTGCTGCGCTACCTGCTCGACGGCACGCTTCCCGAGCTTTCGCCCGCGCGCGTCGACCGCTCCGTGCAACGTCTCTTCGAAGACCTCGATCGGTCGGGAGCGGATGACGTTCACTTCGAACGCGACGCTCAGGTCGACATCGACGGCATCGGTCCAGTAGTCGTTCCCATCCTTGCGACGAAATCGAGTGGAGAGCGAGCGCTGATCGGTGTCCATGGCCCCTTGACCCCCAATGTGGCTCCCACAGTGGAACTGCACCGTGTCGCAGAGGAAACCTTCGAGCGCGTCAAGTTCATAGACGACCTGGTCATCGCCCGCAGCCTCCCGAACGCCTCTCGCGAGGTGTTGGACTTCGTCCAGTGACTACACCAAGTCGGCACTTCGACACCGCGATTGAGGGGCTCTCAGGGCTGCGGCCAGAGGTTCCCGCGCTGTGGAGCTACTCATCTCTGGCAATGCTCGAGGCATGCCCGCGTCGTTGGATGCTGGAGCGAGCCGACTATCCCGGGCTCTGGGATCGGCGCGGCTATCCCGTCGTCCCGATTCGCGCCGCAGTGTTTGGAAGCGTTGCTCATCTGATCATCGAACGCCTCTCGCACGCAATGGAAACGACGGACGATGCCGTGGCACCCCTCAACACCGTCGACGTCCTCCGGGCGCTCGGAGGGTGGGCACAGGTCGCCGAGGCCGCCGTCGACGAGGCGTTGGCCGACTTCGACGACAACCCTCGCGTCAGCCAGGCCGCGCTCGACCGGCTGCGAGATGATCTCGTCAGGCGAGTGCCCGACGCAGTGGATCAGGTCAAGTTGCTCCTTCGAGACCAGCCGTCGATCAAGACCGGCGTCCGACCCGCTCCTGCCGCCGATTCAGCTCTTCGAGAGGCACCCCGCGGCCCCGCAACACCGGGTACCCACATCGAGCGCACTGTCACGGTCGAGGATCTGCGCCTTTCCGGGCGCCTCGACCTGTTGTCGATTGACGAGGCCGATGTCACGATCACCGACTTCAAGACGGGGGCAGAACGCGAGGAGCATGACGATCAAGTCCGCCTCTACGCCTTGCTCTGGCGCTTCGACGCATTCACGAATCCGATGGGCCGACCTGCAACCAAGCTGAGTATCGCCTACTCGTCGCATGAACGCGCGGTACCTGCCCCTGACGTGCAGGAGATGCTCGCTCTGCACGCATCGACGGAGGCGCGCATTGCTGCGGCCGATGCAACCGTCATGAGTGCCTCACCGCCGGCGTTGCCGAGCCCGGAGGCGTGTCAGTTCTGTCAGGTCAAACATCTGTGCGACGCCTACTGGGCGAGCGTCCCACCGCCCATCGCGAGCGCACCGCTTGATGAGTGGTTCGACACGGAGCGCCGAGTCTCGCGGCGCAACGGGTCGCGCAGTTGGGTGTTCGAGACGCTCGACCAGCCCATGTTTGAAGTGCTCGTGCGGACTCTCGAAACAGACGTGGCGTTTCCCGTCGGCCGACGCGTTCGCCTTCTCGGCGTCCGTCGAAGCGTCGACCCGGATGCGCCTGAGCGCCTGGTGATCTCGCTCTCGACGGCCTCCGAGTGGTACCCGCTTCGCGCGTAGTCACTGCGCGCTTGCGGCCAGCAGCGGCCAGTCGCCGTCCTCAGGAGGGAGGGGCACCCGCGCACCATGCATGACGGGACGTGTCAGTTGGTGGCGCGCCATAGCCTCGCGAATCTCGGGCTGGCCCGCCCGCCGCAGTGCCCAGCGGTCCAGCCACCATTCGGCAACTCGCTGGTCGCCGTCCGGCAGGGACGGGTCAAGGAGGTAGTCGGGATCATCGTCAATCCCGAGCGAGTAGTCGCGAAGGTTCCGGACGAGCGGCACGCCGTAGAGGATTCGCTGACGACCGTGCTTCAGGAGTTCATTCGTCGGCCAGCCGAGCGCGGCTAGACCGAGCCGCACCTTTCGGAGCCGTGGACTGACTCCCTCACCGAACAGACTGTTCACACGCACCGACGAGTCGCGCAGCGACGAAAGGCGAAGCAATGCTTCGACCGTCTCGTCCGTGAAGTGCGACGTTCCGAAAGATCGCGACCTTCCGAGTTCGTGGAAGCCCATGCGCGTGCCTGCGTCACCGCCCACAACCTCAGCCGGCCAGAACAGCCGGTTGTACTGACTCGACCCCGTTCCATAGAGCGACGTGGTGCTGATGAGAGACAGACGGGCCTCGCGCACGATGGGTCGACCCGCCATGGCAGACGCGATCTCGCTGGGCCGGTTGTACTTCTCCTCATAGGCGGCCAGCACAGCCGGTGATACCGCAAGCGCTCCAACGAGCTTGCCCGCCGTGAGGCCGTTGTACGGTGCGACCGCACCACAGACTGTGAGGTCTGCGATTACCGTTCCAACCCGCTCGCCGCGCGCGCGGCGGATCAGCCGACGGAGTTGGGCATGGGCTCGTCGATCCGCCAATGCCGCGCCGAGCCCTTCGGCGGAGGGCTCAGGGCGAAGGTATGAGCCCAGCCCCAACTGAATGTCGAGCGCTTCAGCCAAGGCCGCCGACCGCTTGCTCCGAAAGAGATCGGTCTCGGCGCGGGCCACCCATGCATCCCGCTCGATGTTGCGAACTTCGCGAATGGTGGCTGACCGGTGATGACGCTGCCGATATCGTTCTGCGTCGGCCTTGAGGCGCCCGACGAGTTCCTGTGTTGGCTTGGCGATGTCTGTGGGTTGCAGCACGCCAGCCCGGAGCAGATCCTCGACATAGATCGCGTCGATCTGGGCAGAGACCCGTCGGTCTACCCACCGGGCAAGCTCATCGGTGGGCTCCTCCCGGATCGACTGGAGGAACTCGTCTGTCTCCCAGCCCATCCAACTATCGCGTTCGGCGATCTGAACGACGGGGCTCGAGATGGCTGCCAGCCCAACCACGGCGTGGTGAGGAGTGGCCGCATCGCGAACGAGGATCGGCATCGAGCGCCCCGGCACCGTCGCATAGGCATTCGACCAGGTGTGGCGAAAGTACCGCCATATGTCGTGGAGTCGGAAGCCTGTCAAGGAGCAGACGGAGTCATCAACCACCTGCACGTAGGGCTGGATCGCGGTCCGACCGGTCGGGTCGCGGTCGAGTGCGTCCGCGAGTTCTCGCCCATCGCGCATTAGATCGAAAACCGAGACCAGCGATTCGCCAAACTGGTGTGGTCTCTCCATGCCCTGGACGAACCGCCGCACGCTTGGCCGCAGGAGTTGTTCGTCGCGCCTGAGATGCTCCTGTGCCCGGATGCGCGACTTCTCAGCGTCACGGTCTCCTTGCACGGCTGGCGGTGAGAACAGTGGGCCGAGTCGGTCGACGTGAACAACCCACCCCTGATCCACAAGATCGATCGCGGTGTGCGCCGCGGCGGCGAGCGCTGGCTGGGCATAGATGTCCCCCAGTCCTGCGCGCTCCAGCCACCGCGCGTGCGTCGACCCAGAGGCAGGCGATTCAGATAGCGCACGGCAGAGCCGGAGAAACTTCGCCCGCTCGGCGCGACTTGATCCGACAGGAAGATTGAGCGGCAGAAACGTCGACTCGGTCATGCTTTCTGGAGCATCCGTCCGAAGGTCGAACCCCACTGGGCCAGGAGTTGGTCGGTCCCTTCGCCGCTGGCGAGGCTTGCTCGCGCCATCGAGAGAACGAGCAGTTCGACTGCGGTTCGCAGTTGAGCGCCCGCACCATCGGACAACGCCTGCAGCGGCGCGTAAAGCGCGGCAAAGGCGGGGTGGTCGACGTTGAGTTGCACCTCGAGGGTGCTTGCGTGGAGCGACGTCGCGAAGAGCAGGTCGGGCGTGAGCTGCGCCGTGCTGATCCGATATGAGAGTGGGCCTCGTCCATGCCCGCGGCCATCCCTCACCACAGGAAGCTCTGGGTCAGCGGTCGCGGCCACTCGGCAGGAGATCTCGGCGGCGGCCTCGAACTTCACGTCCTCGAAGGATTGCCGGACACGGGAGTTGAGCATGCGAGCGATCGACTCGAGTTCGGGTTCGAGCGCTTCGCGTAGTTCGGTCGAGGGCCGGATGCCTTGCTTGTTGATAGTGATTCCAAAATGGTCGTCAAGTGTCGGCTCGAACTCGATCTCGCAGCGCCACCAGTCATCGTAGTTCTCTCGGCGCTTGCCTCCCATGAGGTGCCAGCCGTGAGCAATCTCTCGTCCTGCGCGAAGTACCGAGACGCCACCACCGCCAACGATTCCGATTCGCCGCTTCGTCATGTTGTCGAGATGATGCCAGCGGTGCACCGGAAGACTGGCGAAGCGGACGTGCACCCAGCCGGAGCCACCATCAGGCGTCCGAAGTTCATACGCGAGTGGTGTGAACGCAAGCGTTGCCACCTCACCCTCAATGCGCGTCGACATCATCATCGGGTCCTCGGGCTCGAGCAACCGCCCGTTGAGCGAGACCTTCAATCCCTCGGACAGGAACCGCCGGTACATACGCCCGAGGTCACGACGGAGCGAACGCTCTAGCCATCCTAGGCGCCGGTACTCGATGCGATCACAGGTCCGCCACGTGACCCGACAGCCGGATGGCGTTGCCGGCGACGTCGTGGACCTTGCTTTCAGTGCGGGAGGGTCTCCAGCGACGATCGCATCCACATCGAGGGTCACCGCGAGGGCGGGGCCACCGTCTTGCCATGCGGCGACCTCGACGTGACGTGCCTGGCTGAGGGATGCGGCAGGCAGGCCCATCCCGAAACG
>NZ_DCBW01000032.1:0-16737 GCF_002313585.1 Microbacterium sp. UBA1097
TCAGCGGCGGCGTCCTGGCCTTCGGGGCTGGCAATGTAGGTGAAGTACGCCGAGACCAGCTCTGCGACGTTGGCGTCCTCGTACTCAACGCAGCCGATCTCGTAGCTCACGAGGGCGATCGGGTACACGCCGGCCTCTTCGGTCGCGTAGTCGATGTCGAAGACGATGTCGCCCTCGGTGCGGCCGTCCTGCAGCGGCGAGGAGTCGACGATCATCGCGGCAGCCTCAGCCGAGTAGGGGACGAACTCGCCACCGACGCCGACCGAGACCGTGCCCAGGCCGCCGACCTGCGAAGCGTCGGCGTAGGCGATGGTGCCGCTTCCGTTGCGGGTCGCGTCGACCACACCCGAGGTGCCCTGTGCAGCCTCGCCACCCTCGATCGGCCATTCGCCGTCGGGCTCGTAAGTCCACACCGAGGGAGCTGCCGCCGAGAGGTAGGAGGTGAAGGTCTCCGTCGTGCCCGAGTCGTCCGAGCGGTGAACCGGCGAGATCGCCAGGTCGGGGAGCTCGACGCCGTCGTTGAGGCTCGCGATGGCCTCGTCGTTCCAGTTGGTGATCTGGCCGGCGAAGATGCCCGCGATGACATCGGCGGTCATGTTCAGCGACTCGATGCCCTCGAGGTTGAAGGCGACGGCCACGGGCGAGATGTATACCGGGATCTCGACGATGCCGGCCGAACCGCCGTCCGCGCACGCGGCGAAGGTGTTCTCTTCGATCTCCTCGAGCTTGAACGCGCGGTCCGAGCCGATGAAGTTGCTCGCGCCGGCGATGAAGTTCTCGCGGCCCGTTCCCGAGCCGGTGGGCTCGTAGTTGACGGTCACGTCAGGGTTGGCGGTCTGGAAGTTGGCGACCCAGGCCTCCTGCGCGGCGGTCTGCGACGAAGCGCCGGTCGCGCCGATGGTGCCCGAGAGGGTCGACTCCATGGGCTCTTCGGAGGCGGAGCCACCGTTGGACTCGTTCGAGGCGCAGCCAGCCAGCGCGAGGGTGGCGACGGCGGCGACAGCGCCCAGCTGGGCGAAGCGGGTGATCTTCACTGTGAATCCTTCACTGTGTCGGGGTATTTGTGGCGGGCCCGGTGCAGGGCACTGAGGTGACGGTAGACAGCGACTCTTAAGGGATCGGTTGGTAGAGGTGAACACCAGGTAAACGGGCTCGGGCGGTCTGCAGTGTTTCCCGCTCCTCGCCACACGCTCCCCGGTACCGTCGAACGGTGACTTTCGACCAGTCGGCCGTTCTCGATCGGGCCGCTCACGCCGCTGCGCCGCGTACGCTCGTCGACATCCTGCAAGAGACGGTGCGTCGCCATCCCCAGGCTTCCGCGATCGATGACGGCGCGGGGCCGGCGGTGAGCTACCGGGAGCTCGCTGCCCGGGTCGCTCTTACCGCCTCGCGCCTCGTGGCCGCTGGCGTGCGGCATGGCGATCGCGTCGGCATCCGCATGACGTCGGGCACCAAGGAGCTCTACGTCGCCATCCTCGGTGTGATGGCTGCCGGCGCTGCATACGTGCCGGTCGACGCGGATGACACGGAAGAGCGTGCCGCCCTCGTATTCGGCGAGGCGGGCGTTCGCGGTGTCATCACCGGTCGCGGCCTGTACTCCCCGAGTGCGCACGCGTCCGGTGAGAACGCCGCGGAACCGTCGGATGTGACGGCCGAGATTCCGACCATTGATGGCTCCGCCGACGAGGAAGCCGACGAAGATGAGGACCTCTTCGCCGGCGAGGCCCCCGCGGGGCACACGCGAGCGCTCGACGTCCTCGCCCAGCCGTCGCCGGATGACGACGCGTGGATCATCTTCACCTCCGGCTCCACTGGGGTCCCCAAGGGTGTTGCTGTCACGCACCGGTGTGCGGCGGCGTTCGTGGATGCCGAGAGTCGCCTGTTCCTGCAGGAGGAGCCGCTCGGGACCTCCGACCGGGTCCTGGCGGGACTGTCGGTGGCGTTCGATGCGTCCTGCGAGGAGATGTGGCTCGCGTGGGCGCACGGAGCCTGCCTCGTTCCTGCACCGCGTGCCCTGGTTCGCTCCGGGGTGGATCTTGCGAATTGGCTTGCGCGACAGGGGATCACGGTCATCTCCACCGTGCCCACACTCGCCGCCATGTGGCCGAGTTCGACGATCGACAACGTCAGGCTGCTGATCTTCGGTGGGGAAGCTGTGCCGCCCGAACTCGGGACGCGCCTGGCAGCCGAGGGCCGCGAGGTCTGGAACACCTATGGTCCTACCGAGGCGACTGTCGTCTCGTGCGCTGCGCCGCTCGTGCCCGACGCCCCGGTCCGCATCGGGCTTCCTCTCGAGGGCTGGTCGCTTGCGGTGGTGGATGCCGAGGGTGTCCCGGTCTCGGAGGGGGAGAGCGGCGAGCTGATCATCGGCGGCGTCGGGCTCGCTCGCTACCTCGACCCGGCGAAGGATGCCGAAAAGTACGCTCCCATGCCGACGCTGGGGTGGGATCGCGCCTACCGCTCGGGCGATCTCGTGCGCTACGAACCCGAGGGGCTCGTCTTTCTGGGGCGAGCCGACGATCAGGTGAAGATCGGTGGGCGGCGCATCGAACTCGGTGAGGTCGAGGCTGCCCTGCAGGATCTTCCCCGGGTCACCGCCGCGACTGCCGCGGTTCGCACGTCGGAGGCCGGCAACCCCGTCCTGGTCGGGTACATCGTCGTCGACGATCCCGACCTCTTCGATCGTGCCGCAGCCCGAACGTTCCTCGCAGACCGCCTGCCCGCCGGCATCATGCCCCTGTTCGCGCTGCTGCCTGACCTTCCGGCGCGCACGTCGGGGAAGGTCGATCGCGCAGCGCTGCCGTGGCCGGTTCCCGGGGCAGAGCAGCCGGTTGCGGGGCTGTCCGAGAACGAGGCATGGCTGGCTGAGCAGTGGCAGGCTGTGCTCGGTGTTCCCGCTGAGGATCGCGGGTCGGATTTCTTCGACCTCGGCGGCGGGTCGCTCGCCGCTGCGCAGCTTGCTTCGCGGGTGCGGGTGCGGCTTCCCGAGTTCACGGTCGCCGACATCTACGACATGCCCCGCCTCGGGGCCATGGCGTCCCTTCTTCCGAAAACGGATGCCGCCGCCGACGCGTCTGCCGCCGCGTTCCACCGCGCCGTCCCCACCCCGGCCACCACACGGCTCGCCCAGACCCTGCTCGGGGCGCCGCTGTTCATCCTGTCCGGCATCCGGTGGCTCCTCTACCTCCTCACCGCGAGCGCGCTGTTGCAGCTCGGCGGTGGCTTTACGTTCCTCCCGGACGTGCCGTGGTGGGTGCTCGTCATCGGCCTCCTCGTCTTCGCGACCCCGTTCGGGCGCATGTCGATCGCGGTGATCGCGGCCCGAACGCTGCTCGCGGGACTGCAACCCGGTGACTATCCGCGCGGCGGCGGCGTGCACCTGCGACTGTGGCTGGCCGAGCAGATCGCCGATCAGGTCGACGCCGTCGGGTTCGTCGGAGCGCCGTGGGTCACCTACTACGCGCGGGCGCTGGGGGCCTCGATCGGCCGCGACGTCCACATGCACACGCTGCCCCCTGTCACCGGGATGCTGGAGGTCGGCGACAACGCGGCGATCGACCCCGAAGTCGATCTCAGCGGCACGTGGGTCGATGGCGACACGGTGCGCGTGGGCGGCATCCGGATCGATGCGGATGCCGTGATCGGTGCCCGTAGCACGCTGGCTCCCGGCACAAAGATCGGTCGACGGGCGCGGGTAGCTCCCGGATCGGCGGTGTTCGGACGGGTCAAGCCCGACCAGGCGTGGGCAGGCTCGCCCGCGGTGCGGGTCGGCGAGCCCGCCGCCGACTGGCCCGCGGAACACGCGCCCGCTCCCCACCGGTGGCTCTGGGCCTACATCGCCTCCTCGCTTGGCCTTGCCCTGCTGCCGATCGTCGCGTTCGCCGCCGGCGCCGGCGTCATGGCGCTCGCGATGCGGGACGCGCAGACGCTCGCCGAGGCTACGCTTCTCGGCCTCGCGTGGCTCGTGCCCGGCATCCTGATCGCCGGTGTGGTCTTCGCCGGCACCGTCGTGCTGGCGGTGCGCCTGCTCTCGCTCGGCCTTCGCGAGGGAACCTACCCGGTGCGCAGCCGGCTCGGCTGGCAGGTGTGGACGACCGAGCGCCTGCTCGATTCGGCACGCACCGTGTTGTTCCCCCTCTATTCGAGTCTGTTCACGCCCATCTGGCTCCGGATGCTGGGCGCGTCAGTCGGACGCAACGTCGAGGCATCCACGGTGCTGCTGATTCCGTCGATGACCACCATCGACGATGGCGCGTTCCTTGCCGATGACACGATGGTCGCCTCCTACGAGCTCGGCGGCGGATGGATGCGTGTCGACGGTGTCAGGATCGGCAAGCGTGCCTTTGTCGGCAACTCCGGGATGGTCGCGCCAGGGCACCGCGTGCCGAAGGACGGACTCATCGCGGTGCTCTCTGCGGCGCCGGCGAAGGCAAAGGCGGGGTCGTCTTGGCTCGGGTCCCCGGCAGTGCGCCTCCGACGGGTCGTGGCCAGTGTCGATGAGTCCCGCACCTATGAGCCGCCCGCAGCACTGCGCGTTGCGCGGAGCCTGTGGGAGCTGTCGCGGATCGTTCCCGTGTTCGTGACGGGGCTCATCGGTTTCGGAGTGCTCATGACCCTGGCCGCCCTGTGGGACAGCATTGGACCGTGGTGGACGGTGCTGCTGTCTGGCATTGTCATGCTCGTCGCCGGCGCGGCGGCGGCTGCTGCCACGACAGCCGCCAAGTGGGCACTGGTCGGTCCGATCCGCGCGGGCGATCATCCGCTGTGGTCGAGTTTCGTGTGGCGCACCGAGGTGGTCGACACCTTCACCGAGATGGTTGCGGCGCCGTGGTTCGCGCGTGCGGCATCCGGAACCCCGGCACTTGCGGTGTGGCTGCGGTCCCTGGGTGCACGAGTCGGCCGCGGAGTATGGTGCGAGACCTACTGGCTGCCGGAGCCGGATCTCGTGCACCTCGGCGACGGATCCACCGTGAACCGGGGATGCGTTGTGCAGACTCACCTGTTTCATGATCGGATCATGAGTATGGATGCCGTCACCCTCGAACCCGGCGCAACGCTCGGCCCGCACTCGGTTATCTTGCCCGCGGCCTCGATCGGCGCTCACGCAACCGTGGGGCCCGCCTCGCTGGTCATGCGCGGCGAGAGCGTTCCGGTCGGTTCTCGGTGGAGCGGAAACCCCATCGGCCCGTGGCGCGCGGTGAAGATCCGCGCGTACCAGGCGGCCCCGTGAGTCCGAACAGCACCGAGCAAGCTGGCGCAGAGACCCCCGAGGCGCGCACCCACGACGCCTACACTCCCCAGAGCGGCGACACCTCGTTCGACGTCGAGGCCTACGCGCTCGATCTGAGCTACCGCGTCCGCAACAACAGGCTCGAGGGGTGCGCGACCCTCAGCATCCGGATCGTGGTCGCGACGTCGTCGATCGCGCTCGATCTCGTCGGCCTTCGGGTCAGTCGGGTGCGCATCGAGGGACAGCGTCGCACGCCGCACAAGCAGGGCCCGCGCAAGCTCCGCGTCACCCTGCCGCGCACGATGCAACCGGGGGAGACCCTGACGCTGACGATCGAGTATGCGGGCGCGCCCGCGCCCCGCCGATCCCGCTGGGGGACGATCGGCTGGGAGGAACTCACCGAGGGCTCGCTCGTCGCATCGCAGCCGATCGGCGCGCCGACGTGGTTCCCGTGCAACGATCGCCCTGGTAACCGGGCCACCTACACCATCCGAGTCGCGACGGATGCCGAGTACACCGCTGTCGCCACCGGCGTACTGCAGTCGCGTACGCGCTCGGGCGGCCAGGTCAGCGCCGAGTACACGATCGGAGTGCCGACGGCGACGTACCTGGTTGCTGTCTACGTGGGACAGTTCGAATCGCACCGGCTCGATGATCGCATCGTCGTTGCCTCACCCCCGTCCCTTCGCGCCGACGTGAAGCGGGCTCTCGGGCCCCTGCCGCGCATGATGTCGGCGTTCGAGGAGCGGTTCGGGCCGTATCCGCAGGAGAACTGCACGATCGTGGTGACAGCGGATCCGCTCGAGATCCCACTGGAGGCGCAGGGCACCGCCGTCTTCGGCGCAAACCACCTCGACCCCGACTCGGAGCGACTCGTTGCTCATGAGCTGGCCCACCAGTGGTTCGGCAACAGCGTCGGGGTGGCGCGGTGGCGTGACATCTGGCTCAACGAAGGATTCGCCTGTTACGCGGAGTGGCTCTGGTTCGAGGCGGCCGGCGCGGAGACCGCCGATGGCGCTGCCCGCCGGGCTCACGCGAAGCTCGCGGATCTCGCGCAGGACCTCGTCATCAGTGATCCCGGCGCCGACCTCATGTTCGATGACCGGCTTTACAAACGCGGGGCACTGACCCTGCACGCCGTGCGTCTGACGATCGGCGACGAGCCGTTCTTCGATCTGCTGCGCGGGTGGTGCGCGGCGTACGCGAACGCCTGCGTTACTACGGCCGACTTCCGGCGCTTCGTCGCCGAGGCCGGTCACGACCTCGAGGCGCTGCTGGAGGACTGGTTGGACGACGGTCCGCTTCCCTCTCTCCCACCGGGGCCGGGTGCGTCCAAGAGCTCCGCAAAGAAGAAGTCGTCGCGCTAGGCGTCGGCAGATTCGATGCGAGCGAGTGCGGCGCTGACCAGAATCCCCGGGGGTCCTGTGAGATCCCAGCCGAGAACCGCATCCGCGCGCCCCGGGACGCGGGCACGCCACGACGCGCCTGCACCCTGGTCAGTGCCGGTGCCGCCCAGGATGTGAACCGCTCCGGGTTCGATCCGCAGTCCCCGCCTATCGGCCTTGAGCGCGGCTTCCACCCGCACCCAATCGCGCGCGGACGCAGATCCCGCGCCGAGGACACCGTCAAGACCTGCCCGGTCGCGCCGAGTATCGACCTCGGGCTCGGCATCCACCCCCACGCTCCCGGCCTCCGCGGGTGCCAGTGCCACGACAGCCCACTCGGCTGCGTACGACACGCTCGCGGTAACCGCCGCGCCCTCGAGCTCCACGGGGCCGTGGTCACCACCGCAGCGCGGGCACCTGTTCGAGAGCCGGATGCCGGACTGGCCGATCAGGTCGCGCAGGAGCCGCCAGGCGGTCTCGCGTCGGGAGTCACGATCCGCAGCCACGGCCCAGCCGAGCCGGATCAGCCCGCTCACGCGGGAGGCTGGTGCGTCTCGATCGCGACGATCCCCGAACCCGGATTGTCGGTGGACAGGTGCACGACGGAGAAACCTCCGGTTGCCAGCCCTGAGGCGTTACCCAGGTGCGAACCCATGAGCGATCCGGTTGCCATCGCCAGTTCCTGGATGATCTCGGGAAGCACCGGGCCGTGGCTGCACAACACCGCCGGTTTGCGGGAGCGCACGCGCTGCCCGACGACCGTGCGGGCGTCGGTCGCACCCTCTTCCCACGCATCCTGGCTGATCAGCGGCGAATAGTCGACACGGCGCCCCAGAGCGGCAGAGAGCGGGCCGACGGTCTTGGCACACCGAACCGCGGGGCTCGACACGATCCGGCGCGCGCCGAACGCGAGGAGCGGTCCGACGAGGGCGTTAGCCTGTTTGCGTCCGCGAGGAGCCAGCGGGCGCGAGGCATCCGGCCCGTCCCATTCGTCGGCGGGCACCGCCTTGGCGTGGCGCAGCGCGATGATCGGGAACGTGCGCAGCACATCCTTGTCGCGGATCTCGAGGAACTTGTCCAGGATCTCGACATCAACCGGGTAGCTGAGCTTGGCGCGCGCCTTCTTGGCCGAGACCCACTCGAGCGCCGCGATCTCTTTGTTCGGGACGAACGAGGATGCCTTGATCGCTGCGTCCGTGGCCTCCGCCGCCCAATAGTGCACGATCTTGTCGCGTTTGGAGGGCATGTGATAGGTCGAGACACCCACGGGGACGCCCAGGGAGACGCGGATGCCGGTCTCTTCGTGGATCTCGCGGACGGCGGTCTCGGCGAGAGTCTCGCCGGGATCGACCTTTCCCTTGGGAAGGGTCACGTCGCGGTACTGCGTGCGGTGGATCAACAGGATGCGGAGCTTGCCTTCAACGATGCGCCACAGCACGCCGCCGGCTGCGTAAACGATGTTCTCTGACATGGTGGGGTCCGGGACGGTGAGAGCGTCGGTCATCGCGTTGCCCGCGCCCGTCGCCGGCTCTGCACATCGTTCATGGTCTGATCCTGTAGGTCGACGAGCTGATTGCCGTGCTCATCGAGGTGGTGGCGTACCCACGTGCCGGAGGCGTCGAGCCACCAGGAGCTGGTCGCATCGCTCATCGCGAGGTCGAAGAGCGTCATCAGCTGTGCGAGGTGGGTGGGGTCGGTCACCCGCACAAGAGCCTCGACCCGGCGGTCGAGGTTGCGGTGCATCATGTCGGCGCTGCCGATGTAGATCTGCTCGTCACCGCCGTTGTGGAACGCGAAGATCCGTGAGTGCTCGAGGTACCTGCCGAGGATGCTGCGCACCGTGATGTTCTCGCTCAGTCCCGGCACTCCCGGCTTGATCGAGCAGATGCCGCGCACCCAGATCTCCACCGGCACACCGGCCTGACTCGCACGGTAGAGCGCGTCGATGATCTGCTCGTCGACCATCGAGTTGACCTTGATCCGGATGCGTGCGGGCTTGCCTTCGGCAGCATTGCGACGCTCGGCCTCGATGAGTCGCAGCAGCCCCTTGCGCAGGTGCAGCGGCGCAACCAGCAGGCGTTTGAATTTCTTCTCGATCGCGTAGCCCGACAGCTCGTTGAACAGGCGCGTGAGGTCCCGCCCGACCTGCTCATCGGCCGTGAACAGCCCATAGTCCTCGTAGATCCGGCTGGTCTTGGGGTTGTAGTTGCCGGTGCCGATGTGGCAGTAGCTGCGCAGCGTCCCCTCCTCTTCGCGGATGACCAGGGCCAGCTTGCAATGGGTCTTGAGGCCGACGAGGCCGTACACGACGTGGACGCCGGCCTTCTCGAGCTTGCGCGCCCACACGATGTTCGCGGCCTCATCGAAGCGGGCCTTCACCTCGACGAGCGCGAGCACCTGCTTGCCGGCCTCGGCAGCGTCGATGAGTGACTGGATGATGGGGCTGTCGCCTGAGGTGCGATACAGCGTCTGCTTGATCGCGAGCACCTGGGGGTCCTTGGCCGCCTGGTCGAGGAATGCCTGAACGCTCGTCGCGAACGATTCGTACGGATGGTGGACCAGGACATCCCCGGTGCGGATGGCGCTGAAGATGTCAGAGCGCTCGTTGTTGTCGCCCGGCTGGAACGCGATAGCGGTCGTGGGAAGGTGCGGTTTGTACTTGAGCTCGGGCCGGTTCAGGCGGCTCAGGCCGAATAGTCCCCGCAGGTCCAGCGGGCCGGGAATGCGGTACACCTCCTGCTCGGTGATATCGAGCTCGCTGATCAGCAGCTTCAGCGTCAGCTCGTCCATGTCCTCGGTCACCTCGAGGCGGATCGGAGGGCCGAACCGGCGCCGCATGAGTTCTGCCTCGAGAGCCTGGATGAGGTTCTCGGTCTCGTCCTCTTCGATGACCATGTCTTCGTTTCGCGTGAGGCGGAACGCGTGGTGGTCCAAGACCTCCATTCCCGGGAACAGATCGCCGAGGTGGTTCGCGATGAGGTCTTCGAGCGCGAGGTAGCGCACCCGCTCGCCCTCTCGCGAGATCTCGACGAACCGGGGCAGCATCGGCGGCACCTTGAGGCGTGCGAACTCCTGACGACCCGTCCGCGCGTTGCGGATGCGGATCGCCAGGTTCAGGGAGAGGCCCGAGATGTAGGGGAAGGGGTGGGCTGGGTCCACCGCCAGCGGCATGAGAACAGGAAAGACCTGGTCGTGGAAGTAGTCAGACAGGCGGGAGCGCTCGTCATCGCCGAGCGAGGCGAACGAGACGAACTCGACTCCGGCCTCCGCAAGCGACGGCGCGACGAGGCGGCTCCACGCGTCGGCGTGGCGCAGCTGCAGTCGATGCGCCTCTTCCGAGATATCGGCGAGCGTGTCTTCGGGAGAGGTGCCGATGTTCGTGGGCACCGCGAGTCCGGTGACGATGCGGCGCTTGAGCCCAGCGACCCGGACCATGAAGAACTCGTCGAGGTTGCTCGCGAAAATGGCGAGGAAGTTCGCGCGCTCCAGCGGCGGGATCCCCGGATCCTCAGCCAATTCGAGCACGCGCTGATTGAAGGCCAGCCAGCTCAACTCGCGGTCGAGAAAGCGATCAATGGGCAGGAGCTCATCGTCTGCTGCCGCTGAGTCGAAGTCGTCGTCATCTTCGTCGCCGAGCCCGGTGTCGAGAACCTCGTGGTCGATCATGGGTCCATCCTGTCAGCGCAACGTGACTCGCGCGTAAACAGTTTTGCTGAGGCGTGCACGTACCGGAACTCGAGGGTGCGACGCTGTCGTGCCGCGGCCGTTATGCGTCAGCGCGTTCGCGCGGGGGCGGAGGTGCGTCATCCTCGTACACGTTGAAGCGGTAGCCGACGTTGCGCACGGTGCCGATGAGCTGTTCCAGATCGCCGAGTTTGGCGCGCAGCCGTCTGACGTGCACGTCGACGGTTCGTGTGCCCCCGAAGTAGTCGTAGCCCCACACCTCACTGAGCAGCTGTTCGCGCGTGAAGACCCGCGAGGGGTGCGTCGCGAAGAAGTGGAGCAGCTGGAATTCCTTGTAGGTGAGATCAAGTGGGCGCCCGTGCACCTTCGCGGAATACGACGACTCGTCGATCGTGATCCCCGAGGTCTGGATGCGGGTAGAGACCTGCTCCTTCGCCATTCGTCCGATTGCCAGGCGGACCCGCGCGTCGACTTCGGCAGGGCCCGCGGTCACCAGGATGACGTCATCGACGCCCCAGTCCGGCGAGACCGCGGTCAGGCCCCCCTCGGTCACGATGAGGATGAGCGGCACATCCAGCCCCGTCGTGCCCAGGATCTTGCACAGCGATTTGGCCCCGACGAGGTCGGTGCGGGCATCCACGAAGACGATGTCGGCGCTGGGCGCGTTCACCAGCTGCGCGGGCTCGGCGGGGATCTGGCGAGTGCGGTGACTCAGCAGTTCGAGGGCGGGCAGGGCTGGGCCTCCGCCTGGGGCGGAACTCAGAACCAATAGCTGTGCCACGCTGACATCCTCCCGGTGCCGGAGGCGCACCGCGCCCCTCAGTTTAGGGCGTCACCCCACCATGGGAGACAATAGGGCGATGGACCTGCCACCGCTTGCTCCACGCCGTGCCTTCGGCGGGATCGTCGCCGTCTGGGTGGCCGCCGCCATCGCCGGCACGATCATCGGTTTTTTTGTTCCTGCCGAATGGCGCATCGCGTGGCTCGGCGTGGCTCTGGGGCTCTGCGTCGTGCTGGCTTTCGCGGTGCAGCTGGCTTATGGGCGCTCGCAGGCCTTCGTTGAGCGCGTCGCGCTGAGCACCCTGGGCTCGGCCATCGTGCTCGGCGTGATCAGTCTCGGCTTCGGGCTCGCCTCGATCGCGCCGCGCTGACCCCCCCGAGCGTGAGCAGTTCAGGCGGGGCGATTCCGGGATAGAGTGGAATCTATGGACCTCGTAGCGCTCGAACTCTTCTTCGTGGGCCTGCTTGCGCTCGCGTCGCTGGCGATCGTGTTCGTCTCAGGTGTCGTCGTGAAGAACCTGTACCGCGGCCAGCGCTGACGCGCCGTGATCGATCTTCCCACCGACCTCCCCGCCGAACTCGCGCCACTGTCGTGGCTCGTCGGCGTGTGGGAGGGCACCGGTGTCATCGACTACGACACTGACGACACGCACTTCACGGGCGAGTTCCATCACCGGGTGAGCTTCAGCCACGATGGCGGCGATCACCTGAACTATTCCGCACAGGCCTGGCTTCTGGACGCGGATGATCCTGCTGGGCCACGAACAGCATTGGTCAGCGAAACCGGGTACTGGCGGTTGGCGATCCCCGCGACCGACGCCGTGCCTGGTCCCGGCCTGCTCCCGGCGGCTGCCGCTGCTTCGCCGCTGACGGTCGACGACGTCGAAGCCCTGCGAACTCCCGAGGGCGGGTTCGAGATCGAGGTCTCGCTCGTGCACTCCGATGGTGTCTGCGAGCTCTACCTCGGGCAGATCCGCGGGCCTCGCATCGATATCGCCACGGATGCCGTCATCCGCACCGCATCGGCGAAGGTCTACTCCGCAGCGACCCGCATGTACGGGTTGGTCGATGGTCACCTCCTGTGGGCGTGGGATATCGCAGCGCTCGGCGGATCGCTCGCGTCCCACGCCTCAGCTCGGCTCGCGAAGGCCGACTGATGGCATCCGCATTCGAGCGGGTACCCGGGGCTGTGGCTGAGGGCGGCATCCTCATGCACCTCGGGAACCCCCTTGCCGAGCAGCGTCGACTTCTGCGCGGCGACGCTGTCGCACCGCTCGAGAACCGTGCAGTGGTCAGCGTCGCCGGTCCCGATCGCCTCGCGTGGCTCGACTCGATCACCTCGCAAGCCGTCGCAGGTCTCATGCCGGGAGAAAGCAGCGAGCTGCTGATCCTTGACCCGAACGGTCACATCGAGCACGCCGCCGGAATCGTCGACGACGGCGAGACCGCCTGGCTCCTGGTCGACGCAGCGGATGCCGAACAGTTGACGGCGTGGCTGACCAAGATGCGGTTCCGCATGCGCGTTGAGATCCAGCTCGTCGGTGACGTGGTTGTCATCGGTGCCGTCTCACCCGATGCTGCAGGGCTCACCGCTTTCTCGCCTGCCGGAGTTCCACTCGTCTGGCGCGATCCGTGGCCGGGCGTCACGGCCGGAGGGCACGCGTACGCGGTCGGCGAGCATCCGGGGCAGGCACGGGACTGGGTCGAGGTCATCGTCGACGCTTCCGAGCGCGACCGAATCGCGCAAGCCGCCGCAGCGGGCGAGGTGTCGCTGGCCGGCGCGCTCGCCGTCGACGCCTTGCGTATTGCCGCATGGCGCCCCAGCTGGTCGCGGGAGGTCGACGAACGATCTCTGCCGCATGAGGTGGACTGGCTCCGAACCGCCGTGCACCTGACCAAGGGGTGCTACCGCGGCCAAGAGACCGTCGCGAAGGTGCACAATCTGGGGCACCCTCCCCGCCGGCTCATGGCGGTACACCTCGACGGTGCCGACAGCATCCTCCCCCCGCCCGGTTCCAAGGTCCACATCGCCAGTGGTGAGGTGGGCGTGCTCACCTCCGTCGCCCTGCATGTGGATGACGGACCCATCGGACTTGCGCTCGTGCGACGCACGACCCCTGACGGTGACGCGACTGTCCAGACGGCCGAGGGCGCTGTAGCCGCGAGGCTCGAGACGATCGTGCCACCCGAGGCCGGCGCCGCGGCATCCGTTCCTCGACTGCCTCGGCTCTCCCGGCGCGCGGCGGCGTCCCCTCCCTCGCCGTGAGCGCAGGGCAGGACCCGCGCTCGCCGCGGCCGGCAGCACCCGACGAGACTGCACCGCTGACACTTCCGGTTCGCGTGCGGTGGTGGACGAGGTTCAGCCCGCTTCCCGGATGGACGCGGCTGCGCGCGTCATCCATCGCCATCGTCCAGATCGTGGTCGCCGCGACTGGCGCTTACGCCTTCGCCGCGTACGTTCTCGGACACCCGGCGCCGCTGCTTGCCGCGACGGTCACGGTCTCGAGCCTCGGACTTGTGCGCGACGCTCGGCCGCGCCGCGTACTCGAGACCGTCATCGGCATGATCATCGGCATCCTTGTGGCCGAAGTGCTGCTCCTGGTCGCCGGCAGCGGATGGTGGCAGCTGGGCCTCGCACTTGCCGCAACCCTCGCCGTCGCACGGTTCCTCTCGCCCCAGCCGGGGTTTGCGATAGCGGCGGCGATTCAGTCGCTCATCGTCATGATCGTCCCGACCAGTTCTCCGATGCTGCGGCTGATCGACGGAGTCGTCGGTGGAGTCGCGGCGCTGCTGGTGACAGCGCTGATCCCGCGCAGCCCGCAGCGCACGGAGGTCGCCTCCGGCGAGGTGCTGTTCACCCGCTTCCAGAGCGCCACCGAGACGATCATCCGCGCCCTGCGCCGCGGAGATCGCGTTCGCGCGCAGCGGGGCCTCGAAAAGGCGCGAGCGCTGCAGGCCGACATCGATGACTGGCGCCTGACACTGGAATCCGGCATGGGGATCGCGCGGATCTCGCCCTTCCTGCGATCGCAACGGCATGAGATCGCCCGCCACCAGCGCATCTGGCAGTCGATGGACTTCGCGTGCCGAAACCTGCGCGTGATCGCGCGGCGCACGGTGTACCTCGTCGATGACCGCGAGCCGCGAGAGGTCGCTGCAGACTTGCTGGCCGACCTCGGTCGCGGGGCTGATCTCATCGCCCAGTCGTTGCGCGACATCTCGCTGGAGCCTGTCGCCCGTGAAACGCTCCGCGCCGTCGCGGTGCGGCTCGATCCTGCCGTGGTCCTTCCCGATGCGACACTCGGTGATCAGAACCTCATCGCGGCGCTTCGGCCGCTTGCCGTTGACCTGCTCACCGCCGCCGGCATGTCAGGCGAGGATGCCGCCCATACCGTTCCGCGCATCTGAGTACCCGGTGCTGGTCAGCGCGGCGCGACAGACGCCCACGGGACAGTGACCTCACCCAGTCGCCACCGGTGACGTCCGATGAGCGGCCAGCCGGCGTCGTGCATCGCCTGCAGGCTAGCCTTCCACCGCTGGGCCGGCGAGAACGTCGACAGCGGCGCCGCGCGCTCCCATTCCCGCGTCAGATCCAGGAAGAATGCGTGAATCGGCTCACCGGGAACGTTCCGGTGGATGAGGGCCTTCGGGAGGCGCTCGGCGGCGATTGCCGGCGACTCGAGTCCAGCCAGGCGCAGCGAGACGGTCAGTGACCGAGGTGCGGCGTCCGACCCGACCACGACCCAGGTCATGACCCGCCCGATCTCATCGCACGTTCCTTCGACGAGCAGTCCGTCGGGCGCGAGGCGACCTGCCATGCGCGACCAGGCTGGTTCGACGTCGACGTCGTCGTACTGGCGCAGCACGTTTAGGGCGCGTATCAGGGTCGGGCGCCGGGGCGCGGGGACCTCGAAGCCGCCCCGAGCGAACGAGACCCGGGTGTCGGGGTCGAACGTCGTGAGGCCCGCGCGGACCGCTCGCAACTGCTCGCGTGCTCGCTCGACCCGCTCGGGGTCGATCTCCAGGCCCAACACGTCGATGTCGGGCCTCACCGGCGACAGGCGCGCAGCCAACTCGAGGGTCGTGAT
Organism: Microbacterium sp. UBA1097; assembly: GCF_002313585.1. Classification (NCBI taxonomy): domain Bacteria; kingdom Bacillati; phylum Actinomycetota; class Actinomycetes; order Micrococcales; family Microbacteriaceae; genus Microbacterium; species Microbacterium sp. UBA1097. The sequence goes on from NZ_DCBW01000032.1 coordinate 15,168, forward strand.
GCCGGTGGCGCCGTACCCGAGGTCGACAATCAGAGGGTCGGATGCGCGACGGAGCACGGGATGCCGCGCTATCCACCGGTCGACGCGGCGCAACCGGTTCGTGCCTGTCGTGCCCCGCGTGGGGCGCCCGGTCGGCGCGGAAGGAGCAGAGGACACGCCCCCAATGATGCCAGCGGTGCGCGCGCGTCCGAGCCCGTGCGCGCGAGGGCTTTCACGGCCCACCGCGCCATCTGTCGGACACCTGGCCCGGATATCATGAGGGCCATGACCGAGCCATACACGTTGATCCTTCTCCGACACGGCCAGAGCGAGTGGAACGAGCTGAATCTCTTCACCGGATGGGTCGATGTGCGGCTCACTGAACAGGGGCAGGCCGAGGCCCGCCGGGGCGGGGAGTTGATGGCCGCGCAGGGCATCCTTCCCGACGTCCTGCACACGTCGCTGCTGAGCCGCGCCATCCAGACCGCCAACATCGCGCTCGATGCCGCCGACCGTCTCTGGATTCCCGTGAAGCGCACCTGGCGCCTCAACGAGCGTCACTACGGCGCGCTGCAGGGTAAAGACAAGGCGCAGACCCTCGAAGAGTTCGGGCCCGAGCAGTTCATGCTGTGGCGCCGCTCGTTCGACGTGCCGCCGCCGCCGCTGGATGATGACAGCGAGTTCAGCCAGGTCCACGATCCGCGGTATGCCGGGATCGATGGTGAGGTGCCGCGCACCGAATCCCTCAAGCTCGTCATCGATCGCATGATGCCCTACTGGGAGAGTGACATCGCCGCTGACCTGCGCGCCGGCAAGACGGTGCTCGTGACCGCGCACGGGAACTCGTTGCGGGGCCTCGTGAAGCACCTCGACGGCATCAGTGACGCCGACATCGCCGAGCTCAACATCCCGACCGGCATCCCGCTGGTCTACAAGCTCGACGAGAACCTCGTCCCCCTCGGTCCCGGCGAGTACCTCGACCCCGAGGCCGCTGCTGCTGGTGCCGCCGCCGTGGCTGCTCAGGGCAAGAAGTAAGCCGAGACCCGAATCTCACGAGAAGAGCGGATGCCTCGCGTGAGGCATCCGCTCTTCTCGTGAGCCGGAGGGGGAGAGTTACTCTCCCGTGGCTGTCCCATCGCTCGCGTAGAACTCGCCGCCTTCTGCCAGGTACTGCACCTTCTTGGCGACCGAGACGGCGTGGTCGACGAAGCGCTCGTGGTAGCGGCTCGCGAGGGTGGCATCCACCGTCTGCGCGGGCTCGCCCGACCAGCTGTCGCTGAGGACCTTCTCGAAGACGCTCACGTGCAGATCGTCGACCTGGTCATCGATGTCACGGATCTGGTCGGCGAGAGCGAGGTCCTCGGTGTCCAGAAGCTGCGTCAGCTTCCGGGCAGCCTCGACATCCAGCTCGCCCATCTTCTGGAACGTCGACTTCAGTCCCGAGGGGATGGCGCGCTCGGGGAAGCGCAACCGCGTCAGCTGGGCGATGTGCTCGGCGATGTCGCCCATGCGCTCGAGCGACGCGCTCACCCGCAGAGCCATCACGACGATCCGCAGGTCGCGGGCTACGGGCTGCTGGCGGGCCATGATC
>NZ_DCBW01000044.1:0-64688 GCF_002313585.1 Microbacterium sp. UBA1097
GAAGGATGCCTACCCTGGAGGGGTGCTCGAGTTCTTCGTGGGATCCGGTCTTGCCGCAGCGGCGGGGCTGAACGCGTGGATGCCGCTGCTGGTGCTCGGGCTCGCGAACCGCTTCTTCGACGCGATCGAGCTGCCAGCAGGGTGGGCGTGGCTGTCGAGCGACATCGCTCTCTGGATCATCGGTGCGCTGCTCGTGCTGGAGATCGTCGCCGACAAAGTACCGGTGGTCGACTCCATCAACGATGCCGTGCAGACCGTGATCCGCCCCGCATCCGGCGGGATTGCGTTCGGCGCCGGAGCAAGCGCCGAGACCGTTCGGGTGGATGACCCGAGCGCGTTCTTCGCGAACCAGAATTGGGTGGCCATCGGCATCGGGGTTGCGATCGCGCTGGCCATCCACGTGGTGAAGGCATCCATTCGCCCGGTCGCGAACGCGGCGACGGCCGGAGTCGCAGCGCCGATAGTGAGCACCGTCGAGGATGTCTCGAGCCTCGCACTCTCGATCTTCGCGATCGTGCTGCCGATCCTCGGATTCCTGTTGCTGATCGGCGCGATCGTGGCTGCAATCGTGGTGATTCCGCGCTGGCGACGTCAGCGGGACCGGCGGGCCGCGATCCGCAACGGCAACGCCTCCCAGAGCACGTCGACCTGATCTCGGGTCTGCGCGAGCGTCCCCGCCGTGTCGATCACGACGTCGGCGATCGCAAGTCGCGCATCGTCGGGAACCTGCGATCCGATTCGGGATGCAGCCTCCTGCGGACTCATGCCGCGAAGCTCTACCAGGCGCTGTTCGCGAAGCTCGGCGGGGGCGTGTGCGACGACGACCAGTTCCCACGGGTCATCCACCCGCGCCTCCACCAGCAGCGGCACGTCGTACACGACGACGGCGTCGGGATCGGCGGCAAAGGCCTGCCCGAAGCGGCGAGCCGACTCCTCCCGCACGGCGGGATGAACGATCGCGTTGAGCACGGCGAGCCGGTCCGCGTCTCCGAACACGAGGGAGCCGAGCGCGGCGCGGTCGAGCGCTCCGTCGACCGTGAGGATGCCGTCACCGAATTCTTCGGCGATGCGGTCGAGCACCGGCGACCCGACGCTCTGGACGTCGCGGACGACCTGATCGGCGTCCACGACCACGGCGCCGAGCTCGGACAGCCGTGATGCCACGGTGGATTTGCCCGCCGCGATTCCCCCGGTGAGTGCGATGAGGGGCATGATCAGCTCCCCGCCGGTGCTGACGTCGGCGCGTCGGGACCCACGGAGGCGGGCGGGTTCGAGCGCGGCGGTTCTGCGATCAGCACCGAGATGTCGCCGGTCTTGGCCGAACGGGTGGATGCCGCATCCGCTGCGTCGATGAGCGCGCCGGCGCCGTAGCCGAAGTCGTGGGTCACGGCGACGCCGATGCCGACGACCGGGACCACGGCGTCGGGGACGGTGCGCAGAGCCTCGAACACGGCGGTGGCGAGTCGGGATGCCTGCCGTCGCGCCTCGCTCGCGTCCCAGGATGTGTCGCACACCCACAACACCGTGGCGCCGTCATCGCCGATGACAGCGAGCGGTTCGACAGTGCGCCGCACGGCATCGCGGGCTGCGACAGCGACATGGCGCCCGACCTCGTTCCCGAAGGCCTTCGCGATGAACGGCAGGTCATCGATGCGCATCGCGATGACGCCGACCCCGATGCCCTTCTCTTCGGCGCGTTCAAGCACGTCAGTGACCGTCGCACGGAACTGCGGTTCTGTCAGGATGCGGTCGCTTCCGTCAACTGCCACGAGGTTGGTGTACCCCCGCATCCCTGCGCGGCCCGCACGCAGGATGGAGGTGACGATCGCCGCAGTGATGACGAGCGTGATCGTCACGAAGCTCGCCGGGACTGTGGAGAACCACGCCTGAAACACGGGATCATCGGGTCCGCGCAGGAGGAAGACGAGGGCCCTCGCGGCCGTATAGAGCGCCTCGATCACGAGCACGATGGCGAGGGCAATGGTCGTGCGGGTCTGCGCCAATCGACCGCGTGCGGTCTCCCATACGCCAAACGATGCCAGCACCGCCAGCGCGGCATACATCCAGACAACCCCTGCCCAGTCGCCGCCTTGCGGACCCTCGACAACGACGGCGATGAACGCAACAGCCATGCCCACACCGACCGTGCCGTAGGCCCAGCCGATGCGGTGTCCGTTGTAGCTGCGGCATCCGATCCAGATGAACCCCGTGGCCGCCACGAATGCCGCGTTTCCGGCGGCTACCGCGATCCATCCCCCACCGGCTGCCCAGATCGCGTAGGCGATGGTGGTCAGGATGCCGGCGAGAAAGGCGATCGACCAGTGCCGACCCGACACCTCGTCACGGCGAATGAGGGTTTCGGAGATGTAGATGATCCCGACGATCAGCACGACCGCTGCCGTCATGACGCTGACCGAGTAGAGGTCGAGAGTCATCTCGTCGCCTCCATGTCGGAGCGGCCCGCCGTGGTGATCGCGCCCGACATGTTGAGTGCCTCTTCGGGGTCGATCGGCAGCAGCGGAACGTCGACCTGGGCGGGAACCCGCACGAGGAAGACAGAACCGACGCCCTGCTCGCTGCCGACGATGATCTCTCCGCCGTGCGCGCGAACGATGTCGCGGCAGATCGCAAGACCGAGGCCCGTGCCGCCGACGTCGGTTCGGGCCCGGAAGAATCGCCGGAAGAGGCGGCTCTGGTCATCGGGCGACAGGCCGATCCCGTCATCGCGCACCAGCAGGTATGACGCGACGTCATCGCCGTAGACGGCTAGCTGCACCGATCCTCCTTCGCGCCCGTACTTGATGGCGTTACTGATGAGGTTGTCGGCGACTTGGCGCATCCGTGCCGGGTCCACGTAGGCATGCGTGGGTTGCACGTCGTCGGTGAAAATCGTGATCCGCCGCTCGAGCGCGGAGGGTTCCCACGCCTCGGCGGACGCCAGCACGAGCTGCTGAAGGTCGACGTTCTCGGGCGACACCGTCACATCGACTGTCGATTTCGACGACGACGTGGCCGAGAGGATGTCGGAGATGATCTGGATCATCCGTTCGGCGTTCTGCGTGGCCACGTCGAGGTCGCCACGTACCTTCTCGGGGATGCCCTCCGTCTCCAGCGCCAGGTCGAGATAGCCGACGATGGCGGTCAGCGGCGCGCGCAGTTCGTGCGACACCGATGCAACCACGTTGTCGCGAGCGAGGAGCGCGGTGCGCTCGGCGGTGACATCTCGCGAGATCACGACGGTGCCGGCATCCGCTCCCTGGGTGTCTCGCAGGCGCCGCGTCGTCACGCTCAGGGCCCGTCGCGTGGTGTCGGGAGCACCGAACCAGACGATCTGGTTGTCGAAGACCTCGCCCCGCTGCGCGCGAGCAACCGGCATCCGTTCCGGGACGAGGGGGGTCTGGCCGTCGGCGTCGAATGCCGGGAGGCGGTTGTGTCCGTCGGCGCTGATGAGCGCGTGCTGCATCCGCGCGTGAGCCTCGTTGGTGACCGTGACTGCACCGTCCGGTGAGATTCGGATGACGCCGAAGTCCACCGAGTCCAGAACCTGGGTGACCAGCTGCTCCTGATGCTGGGTGCGTTCCAGGCTCTGTCCGAGCACCAGTGCCTGTTTGTCGAGCAGCGTCCGCTGCGCGGCGAAGCGGCGCAGACTGAAGTACGCCCCGGCCGAAACAGCAAGGGTCACGATCGGTAGGAGAATCAGCGCAAAGCTGAACGCCGACTCCTTGCCGGCGGCGATCACCCACCCATACGAGACCCAGACGAACAGATTCGCCGCGAGGAACCCCGCCAACCCCAATGACGCAGACAGCCACATCACGGGAAAGAGCCACAGCAACGCAATACCGGACTCGGGGAAGGCGGCCCGCATGAACAGGATCGCGACGACGTCGATCACCGGGACGATACCCACGGCCCACGGCGAGATCGCGTTCCACGGAACGAGCATCGTCACGATCGTCATGACGAACACCATCGCGACACCGACGAAGAACAGCGTGAGATCCCCCGGGATGGCGGCGATGATCGCAAACGCGGTGATGACCAGAACGACGACGGCGAGCATCACCTGCTGCAGCACTGCCATGCGTGCTTCGGTGCCGTCGCGGCGCAGGGCGAAGTCGTCAGCAAGAGAGCGCCACAAAGTACTTCGACCTGCTGCGCGGCTCGCACCGCGGCGTGCAGAGCCGGTTTCCACCTTCCCCATAGATGAACGTTATCGCGCAGGCGGGGCGGGTGGAGACCTCCGCGCGCTGCCCGATCAGAAACCGAAGTCGCCGAAGTCTCCGAAGCCGCCGTCCGCGAAGCCCGTGTCTCCGGCTCCGGATGCGTCGGCCCAGCCAGGGTCGCCCCCCGTGTCGGTTCCCGCCTCGGCTGTTCCCGGATCCGTGGCACCGGCGTCGGCAGCGAAAACCGGAGCCATGAACGCGGACACGAGCGCGGACCCGATGACATACCCGGCGACGGTTCCGAGGAGCGACGAGCCGACCATCGAGCCGAAAGACGGCCCCTGACGCTGGCCGCCGAGCGTGCGCTCCATCGAGCCGGGATTCATGTACTCGGCTCGGGTGGCGGCACGGGCCATCTCGTTCGGGTCGGTGGAGCGGGGCTGCTCGGATGCCGGGAGGGTGGCTGTCATGTCGGCAAGCACCTGCTGCCGCTGTTGCTCGGTGAGCCTCGCGAAAGCCTCGGCGTGAACCTGCTCGATCGTCTCGGGCGGCGCTGTGCGCAGAAGGTAGCGGTACCGCTCGATCGCGATCTCGTCCTCGGACTTCGGCGGCGTCGTGGACGGATAACCCGCGGGACGCGGCGCGGCGGGCTGCTGCGCGTACGGCTGCCGGTTCTGGGGCTCGGTGCCGAAGAGTCGGTCAAGGAAACCCATGGTGTCCTCCGTGGGGTCGAGTTCGGGGACTCCTGACGCTATCCAGCGCAGCTTTGGGACCGCTGTGAGAGCTGGCGCTCTCACGCCGTCGCGGGAACCCCCGGCTCCCCGATCGACAGCATGAGGCGGTTGGCCCAGTTGAAGAAGGATGCCGCGAGGATCGTGTCGAGCACCTCGAGGTCATCCAGGCCCGCAGCATCAAGTCCCGCGAGTTGGGCCGCCCCGAACGTCGCGGGCGTGCGCGTGAGCGCGACGCTCGCGTCGACGATCGCGTCCCAGCGCTCGTCGATGCGCGCCGACACTCCCTCGTCGAGGATCCGCTGCACGTCCTCGCGCCTGCGGGACTGCTGGGTCGTGAACGCGGAGTGGACCGAGGCGCAGTAGACGCAGCCGTTGACGCGGGATGCCGCGGTCGCGGCGAGCTCCCGTTCGGCACGTGGCAGCCCGGCATCCGTGTTCAGAAAGATGTCGAGGTCGGTCTTGGTGCGCTCCCGCAGGATGTCGGGGTCGCGCGCCAGCAGCCGGAAGTACGGGTTTTTGACCCGGGAGCGCTGCACGAGCGCCTCGTAGTGGTGCTCGGTGACCTCCTCGATCGGCAGCGGCTCGACCCACGGCACCCAGTCGAGGGTCTCTTGCGTGAACCGCGTCGGCGCGATGAGGTCGTCGGGGGCGGGGATGACGGCGCTCATCGGCCGGCTCCTTCCGTGGTCGAGGCGGTGCCGACGGCGGCGCGGGCGTCCTGCAGCGCCCGGAGGCCGGCGACGACCCGCAGTTGGAACGCGAGGAAGGCGACCAGCTGTGAGAGCGTGACGATGCCGGTGGCGCTCCACCCGGCATCCTCGAGTCGCTGGAGGTCGGCGGGCGCGGCATCGCGGGGGTGCAGGGTCAGCAGGTGGGCGTGCTCGAGGGCCGCCGTGAGGCGATCACCGAGGACGTAGGTCGCGGCGAGATCTGTGACGGCGAACCGGGGGCCGGGCACGCTCTCGGGCGCGTTCTCTCCGACGAAGTCGCCGTAGGGACCTTCGGGTGCGAGCGCCACGGCACGCTCGGCGAGATCCAGAACGCTCGGCACGAGCCGCTCATCCTCCTGTGCCAGAAGCGACCGGTAGTGAGCGACGGCGCTGTCTTGCCAGTGCAAAGACGCGACGAAGGTGGCGACGGCGGCGCGCTCGGCCAGGCTCGCGTGCGCGGTGTCTGCCGGCGCGAACAGCGCGTCGTAGCTCCCCTGTGCGTGAGTGCGCGACTCGGGGCGCCGGGAGCGCAGCCGGTCGAGCGCGGAGTCCGGCTCGATCCCCGCGAGGGCGTCGATGACATCGGTCGGCGGCATGAGATTCCTTTCGGTAGTCAGGCGACGCTCTGGCCGAGGTAGGCCTCGCGCACCTGCGGGTTCGCGATGAGTTCGGATGCCGTGCCTTCCAGTCGCACGGTTCCGCCGGCCAGCACGTACCCGCGGTGGGCGATCGAGAGCGCGAGTTCTGCTGCCTGCTCGACCATGAAGACGGCGACGCCGCGCTCGCGGTTGATGCGTTGGATCGTGTCGAGCACCTGGTCGACGATGATCGGCGCGAGCCCCATGGTGGGCTCATCCATGCAGATCAGGCGCGGCCGTGACATGAGGGCGCGGGCGAAGGCCAGCATCTGCTGCTCACCGCCAGACATCGTCCCGGCCTCTTGCCGGCGGCGCTCGGCCAGGCGCGGGAACAGGTCGTACTGCGCATCCAGGTCCTCGCGCAGGGCGCGGGCACCGCCCCGCCGGGTGTGGGCACCGACGAGCAGGTTCTCTTCGATCGTCATCTCGGGGAAGACGCGACGGGCCTCCGGGACGCTCGCGATCCCGGCTCGAACGACGTCTGCGGTGGTATGACGCAGGATGCTGCGGCCCGCGAACCGGATCTCGCCGCTGCGGGTTTTCACCAGGCGCAGGATCGCCTTCATGGTTGTCGATTTGCCGGAGGCGTTGCCGCCGAGGAGGGACACGATCTCGCCCTCGTTGATGCGGTAGCTCACGTCCTGGAGGGCGTGGAACTCGCCGTAGTAGACGTTGATGCCCTGCACGTCCAGGAGCGGCTGCGCGGCATCCGTCTCGATACTCGAGGCGCTCATCGCTGGCCTCCTTGCGCGTCGTCAGTCGGATCGCTCGCCGGCGACTCGATCACGTCTTCGATGTGGTGCGTGCGCGCCACGACACTCGCTCGACGCGAACCGAGGTAGGCCTCGATGACCGCGGGGTCGTTCTGCACCTGGTGCGGCGTTCCCTCCGCGATGATGCGGCCGCCGTCCATCACGATCACGCGGTCCGAGATCGTCATCACGAGCTCGAGCTTGTGCTCGACGACGACCATCGTCTGCCCCTGCGCCTTGAGCTCGAGCAGCTGGTGCATGACTTCCTTGGTCTCGGAGACGTTCATCCCGGCGGTCGGTTCGTCCAGCAGCAGCAGGCGAGGGTCGGATGCGAGGGCACGCGCGATCTCGGTGCGCCGACGGTTCGCGTACGACAGGGTCGCGGCGGGGTCGTTGCGGCGGGCGGTGAGCCGCGTCGCGAACCGTTCGAGCTGCGCCGTGACGCGGGCATCGAGGTCGGCAGCCTCGCGCCGCTGCGCAGGGGTGCCGACGATCGCGAGCACCGTCTCGACGATCAGCGCGATCCACCGCAGCACGGGGATGCGGCGCAGCCGCGGCAGCGGTGCGGATGCCCGCACGAGCGGAGTCTGACCGACGAGCACGTTCTCTTCGACGGTGGCGTTGCCGAAGACGCGGCCGTTCTGGAAGGTACGGCGCAGGCCGGCGCGGGCGATGACGTCGGGGGTGCGTCCCGCGATGTCGGTCTGGCCGAGCACAACGTCGCCGCGATCGGGGCGCAGCTCACCCGCGAGCAGGTTGATCGTGGTCGTCTTGCCGGAACCGTTGGGTCCGATGATGCTGACGACCTCCCCGGGCGCGACGTGGAACGAGATCCCGTCGACGGCGGCGAGGGCGCCGAACGACTTCGCGAGGTCGGTGACCCGCACGAGCGGTGTCGTGGCCGCGCTCATGAGCGGGTCTCCTCTCCCCCGTCGGTACCGGTTCGCTCGGCAGGGCCGGTTCGCTCGGCCGCGCCGGTTCGTGCGCGACCGGCGGGCGTGAGGGTTCCCACGAGCCCCGCGGATGCCGACTGCTCGGCGACCACCGGGGTGCCGGCATCCGCGCGACGAAAGAGCCGCGCGAACGGCAGCGGAAGCGTCCACATGCCCTGGGGGCGGAACCAGATCAGCAGCAACAACACGACGCCGTAGATGAGCAGCCGTGTCTCGCTCGCGACCCGGAACAGTTCGAGGCCGCCGACCAGAACGATCGAGCCGAGCACCGCTCCGAACGGGCGCAGCATGGAGCCCAGCACGGCGATGATGACGATCTGGAACGACAGGTTCGGGTTGAAGATCTTGGGCTCGACGAACCCGAATTGTGCCGCCCAGAACGCGCCGGCGACACCGGCGATGAACCCGCCGATCCCGAACGCGAGGGACTTGTACTGCGGGGTCGCGATTCCCGCGGATCGTGCGGCGACCTCGTCGTCGCGGATCGCGCGCCACGTCAGGCCCAGGTGCGATCGTCCGAGGCGGTGGACGAGCAGGATGAGCACGAGCAGGATGCCGAGGCCGAGCGCATAGAACTGGGTGGTCGAGGAGATCTGGATGCCGAAGATGTCGGGCAGGGGGATCTGCGCGATGCCGCTGCCGCCCCCGGTGATCGGGGTCGCGACCAGCAGCACGGCCGAAATGGCAGCGCCCGTGGCGAGCGTCGCGATGGCGGGATAGTGCCCCGACAACCGCCACGAGGGGGCGTTGAGCACGGCGATGAGCACGGCGGAGACGAGTCCCGCCAGGGGGGCGGCGACGAGGAACGGGAGCCCGGCATCCTTCGTCAGCATCGCCGCCGCATACGCTCCCAGGGCTACCGGTCCCGCCTGGCCGAGCGAGAGCTGCCCGGCAGCGCCGCCGATCACCGTCATCGACAGGGCAATCATCGCGAAGGCGAGGATCTGCACACCGATCTGCACGGCGTAGCCGTCGAAGACGCCCGGGATCGTCGGGATGAGCGCGAGTGCGATCAGCACCGCGACCTGCCAGCGCCGCATGACGACGGGACGAGCCTGGGCGAAGAAGGTCCCGGTGAGCGGTTCGCGGCGCACGGTCTTCTTGCCGAGGATGCCCTCGGGCCGGATCCAGAGGACGAGCAGCAACGCACCGAACGTGATGAGTTGGCGCGCCGAGTCGCCCCACAGGCCCACGCCGAAGGCTTCGGCGACACCGAGCACGAGGCCGCCGATGACGGCGCCCAGGAGCGACCCGAGTCCGCCGATCGCGGCTGCGGCGATACCGGCCAGGCCGATCTGGAAGCCCTGCGTCGGGGCGATCGTCGTGAAGTACGCGGCGACGAGCACTCCGGCGAGGCCGCCGAGGGCTGCCGAGACCATGAACGCGATCGACTGGACCCGCGCGACCGGCACTCCCATCTGCGCCGCCGCTTCACGGTCCTGCGAGGTCGCGCGGATCGCACGGCCGAGCTTGGAGTAGCGCAGGACGCCGGCGAGCACGAGCATGAGCGTCACGCTCGTGACCAGGATGACGACGTCGATGAGCCGCAGCGTGATGCCGCCGATCTGCCACGTGATGTCGGGAAGGCCCGAGTCGAAGCGGCGCACCTCGGGCCCGAAGACGATTTGGGTGAGGTTGTCGAGGATGATCATCACCGCGATCGTGGCGAGCACCGCCGCGATCGGCGCCTTGCCCGCGAAGGGGCGGACCGCGACGAGGTTGATGAGCCACCCGAGGGCCGCGGTGACGGCGATCGCCGCGAGGGCGCCGAGCCACAGCGGCATCCCGAGGCTCGAGGTGACCAGCCACCCGACCATGGCTCCCACCGCGAACAGCGACCCGTGCGCGAAGTTCACGACGTTCGCGACGCCGATCACGAGCGAAAGGCCCAGCGCCACCAGGGCGTAGGCGTTTCCGTTGATGAGGCCGGCGATGAGCAGGTCGAACACGAGGCTCCAGGGGTCGGGAGGGGACGGTGCGAGTCGGGAGGCGGATGCTGAAATGCGGACGACCGGATGACCGAGGCCCTAGTGCTTAGGGAGTGAAGCCCCGGTCATCCGGTGTGGGCTCAGCCGACCTGGTCGGTAAGCACGAACTGTCCGTCCTCGACGACCAGCCACTGGAAGCGCGGGCGGTCGATACGACGCTCGTCGTTGTAGGTGGCGGTGCCATAGATGATGGACGGGATATCGGTGCCGTCGCGCAGGGCGTTGCGGATTCCCTCACGGTCGAGGGTCTCGGCGTTCTCGGCCGCCCACGCCAGTTGCTTCAGACCGTCGTAGGCGTACGCGGCGAACAGATTGGGGGTGTGCCCGAACTCCTCGGTGTAGGCGGTCACGAAGCTCTCGACCGCCGGGTCGTCGGACTCGGGGTAGAACGTCGTGTCGACGTACACACCCTCGGCGGCATCCTGGGCCAGATCGAGGAACTCGGCGGAGTAGTTGGACCCCACAGCGAGGAACGGAACGTCCAGGCCCGTCTGCTCGGCCTGCTGCACGAGGAGGGCGGTGGTGCCGTAGTACGTGTAGAAGATCACGACGTCGGGGGCCGCGTCGCGGGCCTGCACGAGCTGCGGGCGGAAGTCGGTCGAGGTCTCTTCGACGGGCGAGCTGTAGACGATCGTGTCGCCGTTCTGCTCAGCCTGATCCTGCAGCACCTCGAACGCCGTGTTGCCCCAGTCGGTGTTGAGGTAGAAGACGGCGATGTTCGAACCGATCTCGTGAGCGGCATCCTCGATGACCCGGGCCTCGACTGCCTGCGTGACGGACGGGCTGAAGATGTAATCGCCGGTCGCAGTGAATTCTGGATGCGAGTTGGTGATGCCCAGCTGAAGCAGGCCCGCGCGCTGGTAGATGGGGCTCGCGACCATCGAGGTGGCCGATGAGAAGTCACCCAGCACCGCGAGGACCGAGTCGTCGCTCACGAAGCGCTGCGCGATCGGGGTGGCCTGGCTCGCCTCGCCCTGGCTGTCTTGGAAGTCGATCTGCACCTCGCGGCCGTTGATGCCGCCGGCGCCGTTGATCTCGTCGAGGGCGATCGCGAAGCCCTCCTCCCAGTTCTCGCCGTACTCGGCCTGGTTGCCGGTGAGCGGGCCCGAGACGCCGAAGACGATCGGTTCGGTGCTGTCGGCATCCGTACCTCCGCTGCTGGAGGCGCAGCCTGCCGCGACGAGTGCTGTCGCGGTGAGGGCGGCGGCTGCCGCAAGGGTGCGCGTGCGCAGATTCATGCTGACTCCTGGTGGGAAGGGATGCTGTGTTGCCGTGAGGTACGGCCGGATGCTGCCGCTGTCGTCGTGAAGCGGCCTGGCCATTGTGCGCAGTGTCGACCCGGATCACGCAGTCGGGCCGTCATGAAGCGAAGCATTTCGTCACAAACGCCCGGCTCGGCTGTCACAGATTGCGATGTTTGCTCGGCACAAACGACCGTTTGTGACAGTTGAATTCGCGTTTCGGCCCGGGATTGCCTAGACACGAAGGTATGTCTGCCACCTCCGCGATCGCGCTCGTCGGCGGGGGTCCTCGCGGGGTCTCGCTGCTGGAGCGGCTCGTTTCGGCACTGGCCGAACTGCCGGCGAGTGACAGGACGCTTGTCGACGTGTATCTGATCGACGATGTCGAGGTGGGTGCCGGACGGGTGTGGCGCACGGATCAGACGCGCGAGCTGTGCATGAACACCCTTGCGGACGCCGTCACGCTGTTCACTGACGACTCGGTGCAGATGGCCGGCACCGTGCGCCCGGGGCCGACGCTGTATGAGTGGGCTCTTCTGGCTGCGCACGCCGTCGAGCCTGATGACCGGACCGCCGCGATCGTCGCGGGAGTTCCCGCGGCTCGGCGGGCGGGGTTCGGTGAGGCTCCCGTGCGTAAGGGATTCGTCGCCGATTACCGCGACGAGCTCGCGGCGCTGCGACCGGAGTCGCATCCGAGCCGGTCGCTCTACGGCGAGTACATCGCGTGGGCCCTCGCGCAGGTCGTGCGCGTGGCGCCGGAGGGCGTGCGCGTACACCTGCGCACGGGTCGCGTGACGGCGATCGTGGACCGCGGCGGGCGTCAGGAGCTGCAGATCACGGATGCCGAGGGCGCGGCATCCCTGCTCATCGTTGATGCCGTGATCCTGGCGACTGGGTGGCTCGGGAACCTTCCCACGGCCGAGGAGACCGCGCTCGCGGCATCCGTCTCGGCACGACCAGATCTCGTGTGGGTGAAGCCGGGGAACCCCGTCGACCAGGATCTTTCGCGCGTCCCCGCCGGCGAGGACGTCATCATCCGGGGGCTCGGGATGGGGTTCTTCGACACCGTCACGCTGCTCACGATCGGTCGCGGCGGGCGGTTCGTCACGGATGCCGCCTCCCCCGGCGGTCTGCGGTACGAGGCATCCGGGGCCGAACCGATCCTGTGGGCGACCTCACCCCGGGGCGTGCCGTACCGCGCCAAGACGCTCTACGGCAGCCTGCCGCCGCGCGCCCCGCAGCGGCACCTGCGCGCGCTGCTGGATGCCGGGGTCGCGCGGCCGATCGACGTCGAGGGGCTGCTGTGGCCTGCGATCCGCAAGGATGCGTTCGAGGCGTACTACGAAACACTGCACCGCGTTCGCCCCGAGGCGCTGACGGGCTCACTGGACGATTTGCGGGAGGCGATCGCTGCGGATGCCGGGGACGCCGATACGCTCGCTGCGGCGGTTGCCCCGTTCGTCGCTAACTCCTCGGATCTGTTCGATCTGTCCGCCGCGCTCGACCCGTCGAACCGATCCTTCGCCGATCCTGAGGAGTTCGACACGTGGGTAGCGGCGTTCCTCGCCGATGACCTCCGCGAAGCCGAGCGCGGTGCCGACTCGCCCCTGAAGGCCGCCCTGTGGTCGATCGGGTCTGCTCGGCAGCCCGTCAGCCTGGCCGGAGCGTTCGGGGGGTTCGACGCGGCGACCCGACGCGGAGCGTTCGGCCGACTGCTCTCGATCGGCGGGATGTTCGGGTCCGGTCCGCCCGCATTCCGCAACCGCCAGCTTCTCGCGCTGCACGCGGCGGGCATCGTGCGCTTCCTCGGTCCGCGCCCGCAGCTGAGCATCACCGACGACGGCTTCCACGTCACCTCCGCGCGGGTTCCGGATGCCGACCTCACCGCCCGGACCCTGATTGACGCGTGGATGCACATGCATGACGCGGGCTCCAGCGCCGATCCGCTCGTGCGGTCGTTGACGGATGCCGGACGCCTGCGCGTCTTCCAGGTCGCCGACAGCGACGGCCAGCTCGGAGCGACGGGCGGTATCGACATCGACCCCGCCACGGGCCTGCTGGTCCGCGCCGACGGTACGCTCGACCCCGCTGTCCACGCGGCCGGGATCCCCGTCGACGAGGTCGTGCACGACACGATCATCAGCCCCATGCCGGGCACGAATCCCACCATGCTGCGTGAAACCGACCGTGTCGCGCGCAGCGCCGTGCGGATCGCGCTGCACGCGGCATCCGTCTCACCCACCGTTCCGCTCGCAAGGAGTTCTGCATGACCGCATCCGGTGTTCGCCCCCAAGCCCTCGTGACGGGAGCCACCGGCGGCATGGGTGGTGAGATCGTGCGCGAGCTCTCGCGCACCCACGACGTCATTGCGGTGGGTCGCAGCGCAGATGCGCTGAGCGAACTGGCGGCGCAGACGGGCGCCACGCCCTGGGTCCTCGACATCACGGATGCCGAAGCCCTCGCTGCCCGCACGGCAGAGCTCACACGCCTGGACGTTCTCGTGCACGGGGCTGCGATTGCCGCGGTCCACACGGCGGAATCGGCAAGGCCCGAGGACTGGGAGCGCCAGTTCGCCATCAACGTGTTCGCCCCGGCAGAGCTCACGCGTCAGGTGCTGCCGTTGCTGCGCGAGAGCCGCGGAACCGTGGTGTTCATCGGCTCGGGCGCCGGGACTCGCCCCGTTCCCGGTCACGCGATCTATACGGCATCCAAACACGCGCTTCGGGGCTTTGCCGACGTGCTGCGCATCGACGAGCAGCGCCATCGCGTGCGGGTCGTGACGCTCGCCCCGGGCCAGACCGACACCGGGATGCTGCGCACGCAGTCGGCCGAAATGGGCACCCCGTACGAGCCCGAGCGCTACATCAAGCCGTCGTCGGTCGCGGCGACAGTCCGGTTCCTCGTGGATGCCTCCCCCGACGTCCACCTCACCGACATCGCCGTGCGCCCCCGGGTCGAGATCGCGCGCCTCTGAGACTGCCGGCTCGGCGCGAGGAGGTGGCTAACTCCTCATCTCCGGAGCAGGTTGTTGTGCCGCTGTGCGCAGCATCCGGTCCCTGCCGCCGTTCTCACTGAGTTGGCGACGGCCGACGACGGAGCCGATCCGACACGAATCCCAAGGTCGGATGCCGCCCGGCCCTCTCGCCTGACCGGTTGGGCCCGGCGCGCCCGATGTCGCTAAGTCCTCACTTCCGGGCCGAGCCCGCGCGACGCCACGCCTGGCATCCGGCTCGCCCACCGTTCTTGCTGAGTTGGCCACAGCCGACGACGTGTACGGATGCCGTCACGAATCGAGAGGACGGATGTCGCGGCATCCCGCTAGCGTGTGCTCATGCCTGCACCGACGACGCACGCCGCCGACGCCCATGACCTCATCCGCGTGCACGGCGCGCGCGAGAACAACCTCAAGAACGTCGACGTCGAACTACCCAAGCGGCGTCTCACGGTGTTCACCGGAGTGAGCGGGTCAGGCAAAAGCTCGCTCGTGTTCGGGACGATCGCCGCCGAGTCGTCGCGGATGATCAACGAGACGTATTCGACGTTCATCCAGGCGTTCATGAACACGCCCCCGCGTCCGGATGTCGACGTGCTCGAGGGCCTCACGACCGCGATCATCGTCGACCAGGAGCGGATGGGCGCCAACGCCCGGTCGACCGTGGGAACGGCGACGGATGCCAACGCCCTCCTGCGGATCCTCTTCAGCCGCGTCGGCCAGCCGCACGTCGGCGGCCCGCAGGCGTTCTCGTTCAACGTCGCCTCGGTCAGCGGCAAGGGCGCTGTGACCAGCCATACCGCCGACGGCAAGAAGGTCGAACGGCGCAGCTTCACCGTCACCGGCGGAATGTGCCCGAACTGTGACGGCATGGGGCAGGTCAGCGACATCGATCTCGCGCAACTGTTCGACGAGACGAAGACGCTCGCCGCCGGGGCGCTCACGGTTCCCGGATACACGGCCGATGGCTGGTACGTGAAGATCTTCGGCGGAGTCGTGCCGATGGATGTGCCGATCAAGGACTTCACCGAGCAGCAACGGCACGACTTCCTCTACGGCGAGCCGCGCAAGATCAAGCTCGAGAACATCAACATGACCTACGAGGGTCTGGTGCCGAAGATCCAGAAGTCGTTCCTGTCGAAGGACGTCGACTCGATGCAGCCCCACATCCGCGCATTCGTCGAACGGGCTGTTGCGTTCCAGCCCTGCCCCGAGTGCGGCGGAACCCGCCTCAACGAGGGGGCGCGATCGTCGAAGATCGCAGGCAAGAGCATCGCGGATGCCTGCGCCATGCAGATCTCGGATCTTGCCGCCTGGGTGAAAGGGCTGGATGAACCGAGTGCCGCTCCCCTGCTGCGGAGCCTCGGCGTCCTCTTCGACTCGTTCGTCGACATCGGCCTCGGCTACCTCTCGCTCGATCGCGCATCGGGGACGCTCTCGGGCGGCGAGGCGCAGCGCACCAAGATGATCCGGCACCTCGGGTCTGCTCTCACCGACGTCACCTATGTCTTCGACGAGCCGACGGTGGGGCTGCACCCGCACGACATCCAGCGCATGAACCGCCTCCTCGAGCAGTTGCGCGACAAGGGCAACACGGTGCTCGTCGTCGAGCACAAGCCCGAAACGATCGCGATCGCCGACCATGTCGTCGACCTCGGGCCCGGCGCGGGATCGAGCGGCGGGCAGATCATGTTCGAGGGCACGGTCGAGGCGCTGCGGGCCTCGGGAACCCTCACGGGGCGGCACCTGGACGATCGGGCGCAGCTGAAGGCATCCGTCCGCCAGCCGTCGGGGGCGATCGAAGTGCGCGGCGCGAGCTCCCACAACCTGCAGGACGTGGATGTCGACATCCCGCTCGGCGTCTTGGTCGCCGTCACCGGGGTCGCGGGATCGGGCAAGAGCTCGCTGATCCACGGATCGGTTGCCGGCCGCGAGGGTGTCGTCGCGATCGATCAGGGCGCGATCAAGGGCTCGCGCCGCTCGAGCCCCGGTACCTACACGGGGATGCTCGAGCCGATCCGCAAGGCGTTCGCGAAGGCGAACGGCGTCAAGCCCGCGCTGTTCAGTGCGAACTCCGACGGCGCGTGCCCCGTGTGCAAGGGGTCGGGCGTCATCGTGACCCAGCTCGGACCCATGGAGCAGATGGAGACCCCGTGCGACGTGTGTGAGGGCAAGGGCTTCGATGAGGCGGTTCTCGTCCATCTGTTGGGCGGCAAGAACATCGTCGAGGTGCTCGATATGTCGGCATCCGACGCTGCGGAGTTCTTCGGCTCGGGCGAGGCGAAGGTGCCGGCGGCGGCCTCGATCTTGAACCGGATGGTGGATGTCGGGCTCGGCTACATCCGGATCGGCCAGCCGCTGCCCACCCTCTCGGGCGGGGAGCGGCAGAGGCTGAAGCTCGCGGTGCACATGGGCGAGAAGGGCAGCGTCTACGTGCTCGATGAGCCGACGACGGGTCTGCACCTCGCCGACGTCGAGAACCTCTTGGGCCTGCTCGACCGGCTCGTCGACTCGGGGGTGTCGGTCATCGTCATCGAGCACCACCAGGCGGTCATGGCCCATGCGGACTGGATCATCGACCTCGGCCCGGGTGCCGGACACGACGGTGGCCGGGTCGTGTTCGAGGGCACGCCCGCCGACCTGGTCGCCGCCCGCTCGACGCTGACCGGCCAGCACCTCGCCGACTACGTCGGCGCCTGAGATCCGCCCGGTCGCTCCCCGGTCGTTGAGCGAGCGAAGCGAGACGAAACGCCCCCCGCCGC
Source organism: Microbacterium sp. UBA1097 (assembly GCF_002313585.1). Classification (NCBI taxonomy): domain Bacteria; kingdom Bacillati; phylum Actinomycetota; class Actinomycetes; order Micrococcales; family Microbacteriaceae; genus Microbacterium; species Microbacterium sp. UBA1097. The sequence goes on from NZ_DCBW01000044.1 coordinate 16,937, forward strand.
ATCCCGGTCGCCTCCCCGCGAAGTTCGCAGAATCGATGCGTTGATGCGTTGATGCGTTGATGCGCTGCTCGTAGAATGGCGCCATGCGCACGACTCTCGACATCGACGACACCGTGCTCCGTGCGGCACGCGCGCTTGCTGCACAGACCGATCAGTCGCTCGGTGCAGCTGTCTCGGAGCTGGCGCGACGCGGCCTCGGCGCAGAAGCCCCCCGTATTCCCCAGGGGTTTCCGACTCTTCCCCGGGCGGGCGGGAGTCACGTCATCACCGATGAGCTGGTCGCCGAACACCGCGACGACGTCGCATGACCATTCCGCTTGCCGTACCCGACGTGAACGTCCTGCTCGCGCTCATCTCCCCGGATCACGTCCATTACCAGGCTGCCCACGCGTGGTTCTCCGACACCACACAGTGGGCCACGACGCCCTATACCGAAGCAGGGCTGGTGAGGCTCGTGCTCAATCCGGTCGTCGTGGGCGCGACGTTCACCGCCGCAACTGCGCTCGAGGTCCTGCGAGGGCTGCGAGCCCTGCCGCTCCACCGATTCCTTGCGGATGACTCCAGCCTGGCAGCCCCCCATATCGATGTGGCGGCACTCGTCGGTCACCGACAGGTCACCGACTATCACCTCGTGGACCTCGTCGCCCGAAAAGGTGCGCAGCTGGCAACGTTTGACTCCCGATTGGTCGCTTCCCTCGCCCCCGAGGACCGCCGACACGTGACGATCATCCCGGCCTGACCGCCCCCGCCCGCCCGGTCCCCGCTCCCACCGCACCCCGCTCCCACCGCACCCCGCTCCGCTCACTTGCCGCAACACGCCGCAACTGGCCCGCTCGCCCCACAGTTTGCGGCAAATGAATGTACCGTGGCCTCGCCCGCCGCCGCATCCGGCTCAGGCCTTGTCGGCGTCGGCCTTCTCGTAGGAGGCGACGAGCTCGAGTTCCTTCTGCTTCTTCGGGAGGAAGAACCAGACGACCGCGGCGCCGATGGCGATGGCGATCGCGCCGAAGGCGTAGGCCGCGATCGACCCGGTCTCCAGCGACTGGCGGGCGGCGGTCAGGATCTGGTCTTTGTACTGCGGGTACTGGTCGGCCACGTGCAGCGCCGAAGCGTACGAGGCCTGCAGCGCCGCGACGACCTGGTCGCTGATGCTCGAGGCCTGCGAGGACTCGGAGATGAGCTTGCCGAAGTGGTGGGCGAAGCCGGCGGCGAGGATGGCGCCGAGCACGCCCTGCATGATCGATCCGCCGAGGTCTCGCTGCAGGTCGGCGGTGGCAGAGGCCATCCCGACGCGGCGAACCGGGGTCGATTCGGTGATCGCCCGGGATGCCGGGGTCATCGCGAACCCCGCGCCGATCCCGATCACGAGGTAGGCGATCGAGACGTACCAGAACGGGGTGGTCTCGTTCCAGAAGAGCATCGTGATGAACCCGAACAGCACGAACAGGTAGCCGATCATCATCGTGAAGCGCGATCCGCGGGTGAGGACGAGCTTCGCGGACTGCGGCGCGACCAGCAGCAGGCCGACACCGGCGGGCACGATCGAGAGGGAGGCATCCAGGGTGGAGTACCCGAGGATGTTCTGCTGGAACTGCTGCCCCACGAACATCGCCCCCATGAGCGACCCGAAGACGATCATGCCGCCGGTCGCGGGCGCCCAGAACATCCGGCGCCGCGCGACGCGCAGGTCGTAGAGGGGCGAGGATGCCGTCGCCTGCCGCCACCCGAACAGCCCCAGCAGCACCACGGCGGCGATCAGCAGGATGAGCCCGAACGTGGCGGTGTCGGGCACGAACACGGTCGAGAGCCCGAGCACGATCGAACCGATCATGAACACCGAGATCACACCGCCGAGGTGGTCGACCTTCTCGTTGTTCTCGGCGACGTGGCTGGGCACGAACATCCACACGAGGATGAATCCGGCGAGGGCGAAGGGGACGGCCAGCAGGAACGCCGAGCCCCACCAGAACCACAGCAGCAGTACGCCGGCGAGCACCGATCCGACGACGGTCGCGGTGGCGCTGACCGCCGACCACAGCGCGATCGCGAGGGTGCGCTGCTTGCCCGGTCCCCACAGGGCGGTGATGAGCGAGAGGGTCACGGGGTAGGCCATGCCGGCGGCGATGCCGGTGAGGATGCGCGCGACGATGAGCATCTCGACGGATGCCGAGAACGCGGCGACGAAGCTGATGACCACCGTGAGGCCGAGGCCGAGGACGAGCAGCTGCTTGCGTCCGTACCGGTCGGCGACGGCGCCGAGGTAGAGCACCGACATCGCGAGGCCCAGCGAGCAGCCGACGGCGACGAGGTTGAGCGCGGTCTGCCCGGCGCCGAACGCATCCCCGATGTCGGGGAGGGCGATGTTCGCGGCGGCGAGGTTGATGTTGCACACCAGCGCGCCGAGGATCAGCGCCGTCAGCACGAGTTTCGGCCGCGGCGGCGCGGCGGGGGTGGCGGGCACGGATGCTGCGGCGTCGGTCACGCGACAACACTAGCGATGCTCGGTCGGCGGCATCGGCATCCGTCGCCAACTCCTCAATACCGCGGCCCGGCACGGCATCCGGCGCGCAGGACTCCCGCGCCGCCCGCGGATGTGAGGAGTTGGCCACACGTACCGCAGGCCTCCTCGCGCGGAGGAACGTCGTCGGGACCTTACGGACGGGGACTCTGGTCGCGCATCCGCCCCGTCTGGTGTGCCCAGATCGCGATCTCGACGCGGTTGCGGGCACCGAGCTTGGTCATGAGGCTCGCGATGTGCGTCTTGACGGTGCTGAGGGTGATGTAGAGGTTCGTCGCGATCTCACTGTTGCTGAGCCCGCGCGCGACGTCGGCGAGCACCTGCTCCTCACGCTCGGTGAGCGGTTCGATCGGCTGCGGAACCGGCGACGGGGCCGCAGCGCTGAAGGCGTGCAGCAGCCGCACTGTGACGTTGGGCGCGATCAGGGCGTCACCGTTCGCGGCGGCGCGGATCGCCTGGGCGAGCAGTTCGGACCCGGCATCCTTGAGGAGGAATCCCTTGGCCCCGGCCCGCAGCGCGTCGAACACGTATTCGTCGAGGTCGAAGGTCGTGATGATGACCACCGCCATCGGGTCTTGGATGTCGGGACCGGCGAGCATGCGGGTCGCCTGGATGCCGTCGAGGCCCGGCATCCGGATGTCGAAGAGGCACACGTCTGGACGCAGTCGGCGTGCCAGCGCGACAGCTTCGTTGCCGTCGGATGCCTGCCCGACGATCTCGATATCGGGCTGTGCGTCGAGGATCATGCTGAGCCCCGTGCGAACGAGCTCCTGATCGTCGGCGATGAGCACGCGGATGGTCACGGAGCCCATCCAACACGAGGGAGGGTCGCTGTCACAGTCCACCCGCCGTCCGGTCGCGGGCCGGCTTCGCAGGTGCCGCCCAGCAGGGCCGCGCGCTCGCTCATGCCGATGAGGCCGAAGCCGGGCGCGGGCGGTGTCGCCAGGTCGCCGTCGTTGGCGACGCTCAGTCGCACTCCGGTCTCGTCGGCCACAGCGACCACCTCGACGCGGGTGAGGTGACGGGCGTGGCGGAGGGCGTTGGTCACTGACTCCTGCGCGATGCGGAACACCGCGGCGGCAACGGGCGGAGGGATGCTGACCTCGGTCTCGCTGACTGCGACCTCGACCACGACGCCGCCGGGTGTGGTTCCCGCGAGCTGTGCGATGTCGCCGAGGCCGGGACTCGGGGCGAGCTCGGCCGTCTCACCGTCTCGCAGCACGCGCACCATCGACCGCAGCTCGCGCAGGGTCTTGGCCGCCTCGGTCTCGATCACGCGGAGCGCGTCCTGCGCCGCGGATGGGTCGTGCGGTGCGACCGCGGTTCCCGCCTGCGCGCGGATCGCGATCGCTGTGACGTGGTGCGCGACGGTGTCGTGCAGGTCGCGGGCGAGCTGCTCCCGCTCGTGCATGCGGATGCGATCGAGCAGGCGCAGACGGGCGCCGGCCCGGTAGCGAAACGCCATGCCGAGCAGGACCGACATGAGCAGGAGGGCGAATCCGCCGACCAGCTCGAGAAGTCCCCCGCCTCGCACGAACGTGAGGCTGAGGCTCGCGAGCACGAGCACCGAACCGATCACGAGGTCGCGCCCCGACGCCCAGCGGAACAGGGCGTAGACGATCACCATCAGGAACAGGCTCGTCGTGAGGCTCGCCACCGGAAGCACGATGTCGATCGGCAGCAGGACGATGCAGAGCATCCACAGCGGCTGAGTGCGGCGCCACAGCAGCGTCGGCGTGACCGCGAGGACTACGGCCGTCGACAGCAGCGGGTTCACCAGGTCGGGCGTGAACACGCCCTCCACGACCACGAGCACGGCGACGAGGGCGAACAGCACCCAGTCCCGCCATACCCGACGTGGCGGCGGCGGCACGGCGCTCGGCGCCTCCCAGGCTGAGCGCAAGAGCCCACTCACCGGGTCAGGATACAAGCGCACCACGCTCCGCCGCCCGCCGCGACGTGGCGGCGACCCGGCGCCTGATGATCACCTCGGCCACGAGGCAGTTCAGCACGAACCCCGCACCCACCACCCAGGTCTCACCGGATGCGTCGGGTTCGCCGAACGGAATCGTCCACAGGATCGAGACGAGCGCCTGTGTGCCGCCCGAGACCGCGATTGCGAAGGCACGGGTCGACCACGAGCCGTGCGCGGTGAAGTCGCGGCGCACGATGGCGATCGCCGACATCGTGAGGAACACGAGCATGACCGCGCAGAAGAACAGTCGCACCATCGCGAGCGGGAACTCCTCGTCGGGGCCGCCGAAGAAGAGCGCGAGCCAGGCTCCCGACAGGGCCGCGACGAATCCGAGCGGCAGCAGCACCCGTCCGGCGGTTCGATGCCACCGGCGGCGTGCCCGCAGCGCGGGCGAGAACTGAAAGGCACCGGCCACGCAGAACACGCTCATCGAGACGATGTGGGCGACCATCGCCACGGTGGATGCCCACGCGAGGGCATCGGCTGCGGGAGCGCTGGCCTCACGCAGGCTGAGGGCACCACCGATGATCGGGAGCGCGCTCAGCAGCAGCAGTCCGCTGATGGCGGGCCATCCGGACCTCGTTCGCGGCCGGGCATCCGGTGCCGCCGGCAGCGGCGGGGCGTCTTTCACGTGAGAAGGCATGACTCGATGCTCGCGTGGGTGCATCACCCCGCACATCGGCCTGGGGTACGGACTGAGGACCGTACTTCCGGCCGATCAGATCGCGGCCTTCCGGCCGATGACGGATGCCGCGCACGCGGCGCATTCTCGATGTCATGCACACCACGACGACCATGCGCGCCGCCATGCAGCGCCAGTACGGTCCGCCTTCCGTCCTCGAAATCGCCGATGTCGAACCGCCGGTTCCTGGCCGCGGCGATGTGCTCGTGCGGGTGCGGGCGGCGTCGGTGCACCCCGGCGACTACTTCGTCATGACCGGCGAACCATACATCGTGCGCCTCGCTTTCGGTCTGCGCCGGCCGCGCCATGCCATCCGCGGCATGGACCTTGCGGGCGTGGTCACGGCGGTCGGTGAGGATGTCGAGGGCTTCGAGCCCGGCGACCACGTGTTCGGGTGGTGCGCGACCGGGTCACTTGCCGAGTACGCCCGCGTTCCGGCGAGGAACCTCGCGCCCGTGCCCGAGAACTTGTCGCTCGCGGAGGCCGCCGCGGTGCCGACCTCCGGCATGACGGCGCTGCAGGCGATGCGGGATGTCGCGCGCGTGACACCGGGACAGCAGGTGCTCATCGTGGGGGCATCCGGCGGTGTCGGGTCCTTCGCCGTGCAGATCGCCACGTCCCTGGGTGCCGAGGTCACTGGCGTGTGCAGCGCCGGCAACGGGGAGCTTGTCGCCTCGCTCGGCGCCGACCACGTCATCGACTACGCGGCATCCGATTTCACCGCGCGGGAATCGCAGTACGACGTCATCCTCGACAACGTCGAGTCCCGTCCGCTCAGCGTCGTCCGTCGAGCCCTCACCCCCGCCGGCACCCTGATCCCCAACAGCGGGAAGGGCGGCCGCCTGCTCGGACCCATCGGACGAGTCATCCGCGCCCATGTGCTTTCCCTGTTCACCCGCCAGCGCCTGCGACCGTTCACCTCCGTCGGCACCCGAGAAGACCTGCTCACTCTGGCCGCGCTCGTGAGCAGCGGTCAGCTCACGCCGGTCATCGACCGCGTCTATCCGCTGGATGCCGCCGCCGATGCTCTTCGCCACGTCGCGACCGGGCATACGCGAGGAAAGGTCGTCGTCACGATCTGAGGTCGCTGACGGCATCCACACCGCGCATTGCGCACCCCGACCTGCCGCCGCCCTGGCGGATGGAACACCCCTGACACCGAGAAGGACCCATGACCACCTCACCCACCACGAAACCGCTCGCCACCGCGCTTGTCCCCGTGCAAGCGAAGCTCGCCGCCGCCTGGACGAGCTTCATGTTCCTGTACATCTATGTCGACTACTACCACCTCCACAAGCCGGACGTCATCGACAACATCCAGGCGGGTCTGGTGTTCGAATTCCCCATTACGCCGGCGCTGATGACCGGATTTCTCACGCTCACGGCGATCCCATCGGTGATGGTCGTGCTCTCCGCGGTCCTTCCCGCCCGCGCGAACCGCATCACGAACCTCGTCGTGGGCGTTCTCTACGTTCCCGTCACGGTGTTCAACGCCGTCGGCGAGACCTGGGAGTGGGCGCCCTTCTACGTCGTCTCGATCGGCATCGAGCTGGCGCTTCTGGCGTACATCCTGCGCTCGGCCTGGATGTGGCAGCGCGACGCCAGCCGACAGAACGCCCGGTCCTAACATCCCCCTTCCCCACCCTCTTCCTACGGAGCACCATGCACACCCGCACCCAACCGTTCACCCGCGCCGCGGTTCTCGCCGCCGCCGTCGTGCTTGTCGCACCGCTGTCGGCCTGCGGACAGATCCCGTTCGCAGGACCCATGACGACCCAGACGCGAGAGCTCGACGAGGTGGATGCCGTGGACCTTCGCACCAGCGGCGATCTCACCATCACGATCGGCGAGGAGGAATCGCTGACGATCACCGCATCTGCTGTCGCGATCTCGGCGCTGACCTCCGACGTCGACGAGTGCACGCTGGTGCTGGACTACGGCGGCGGCGCGTTCGGCGTGAGCCGGATCAGCTATGCCCTCACCGTGCGTTCCCTCGATCGTGTGCAGGTCAGCGGTTCGGGGAGCGTCTCGGGCGCCGATGTGCTCGGACCTGAGGGGGTCGTCGAGATCACGGACTCCGGCAGCCTCGCGCTGACCGACACTCACACGCAGGACCTGACGGTGAGGATCGACGGATCGGGCAGCGTCACCCTCGACGGTTCGAGCGTGTCGCTCGACCTCACGATGGACGGGTCGGGTGACTTCTCGGGCGAGGATCTGCGCACCCAGAAGGCGTCAGCATCGATCGCGGGCAGCGGTTCCGCGTGGATGTTCGTCACCGACACACTCCGTGCCAGCGTGAGCGGCAGCGGCGGACTCACCTATGCCGGTGATCCCGTCCAGGTCGCGACGGATGTCACGGGCAGCGGCACAGTGGAGATCGCGGCGCCCCGGTAGCCCATCGAAACGGGCGGCGCGGCTTGGCAGAGCTGCTGCCACCGTGGCCGCACGCGAAGTCCGAGGCGGATGTCGAACCTCCACCGGGCGCGCCGATCACTGGGATGCTGGGGGCAGAGCCCGCGACGAGAGGATCCGGCCATGCCCCGTCCACCACGCATGCTGCTGCTCACGCTGGTGGCGGTGCTGGCTGCCCTGCCGGTGATCGTGACGGCCTTCTCACCCTGGGCGGGCGCAACGAGCGTTCTCGTGCTGTCACTGCTGCCCGTGCTCGGTGTGGCGCGGGGCGGCATCCGTTCGATGGTCCTCGTGTCCGCAGCGGCGGCGGTGACCGTTCTCGTCTCACTGCTGCTCGTGCAGACCGGACCGCTTCTCCCCTGGCTCGGCACGGCGCTGGTCGTCGGCCTCGCCGTGCTCGCGTCGCCGCTCGTGAAGATCGGGCGAGAGAGCACCGGCGCCCTGGTCATTGTGCTGGCGGTCTACCTCATGGCGGTGCCGGAGTCGGCATCCGCACCGTTCGCGAGTATGGGTCCGCTGGGCGTCGCCGTCGCCCTCGGCGCTCTTGCGGCGTTCACCACCGCGTGGGCGAGCGCTGTCATATGGCTGGCGCTGCGGAGGGTGCGGATTCCGGCGTCCGAGGTTCCTCCGCCGACTCTCCCCTACACGTTGCTGTTGGCTTTTCTGGCGGGGCTGTTCACGTTCGTGACGCTGATGTGGTTCCGCGAGACGAATGCCTGGTGGTCGGTGCTGACGGTCGCGGTCGTGCTGCAGCCGACGGGCGCGAAGCTCGCGTCTCGCGTGCTGGCGCGGGTGGCGGGCACGGTGCTCGGCGGGGTGATCGCCTACGCGGTGGCGGTGTGGGTTCCGGCGGAGGCTGTCACGCTGGTGGGCGGTGTCGCCGCGCTTGTCACAGCCGTGTTGAAGCTCACGGCTCGGCCGTACTGGGCGTATGCGGCGGCGTTGACGGTGACGATCGTGTTGACGTCGTTCGCGCCGCGTGAGGTGCTCGCCGGTGATGCGATGCGGGTGGGGATCACCGTCGCCGCGGCGTTGTTGACGGCGGCGGCTGCGGTCGTGGTGGCGCGTTTCCTTCCCGCGCGACCGGCGTCCTCCGAGCGCTGACCGGAACCGAACGCGCCCCGGGAACGCTGAAAGGCCGGGACCCCCGAGGGGATCCCGGCCTTCCGTTGCTGTGTGGTGCTACCGGCTGTGACGCGGGTGGTGCCGGGTCTTAGCGGCCCGAGAGCTTCTCGCGCAGGGCCGCGAGTGCCTCGTCATCCGCGAGCGTGCCCACGGGGCTTTCGCTCGAGTACGAGCCGGAGCCCGATGCGGACGAACCGCTGTAGCTGTCGTCGGTTTCCTTGGCGGCCTCGGCCTCGGCGGCCTTGGCAACCGTGGCCTTGTGGGCTTCCCAGCGCGCCTGGGCTGCAGCGTATTCCTGCTCCCACTTCTCGCGCTGTTCGTCGAAGCCTTCCTTCCACTGGTTGGTCTCGGGGTCGAAGCCCTCGGGGTACTTGTACTCCCCGTTCTCGTCGTACTCCGTGACCATGCCGTAGAGGGCCGGGTCGAACTCGACACCGAAGGGGTCGATCGACTCGTTGGCCTGCTTCAGCGAGAGCGAGATGCGGCGACGCTCGAGGTCGATGTCGATGACCTTGACGAAGACCTCTTCGCCGACCGAGACGACCTGCTCGGCGAGCTCGACGTGCTTGCCCGAGAGCTCAGAGATGTGGACGAGGCCCTCGATGCCGTCTGCGACGCGAACGAACGCACCGAACGGAACGAGCTTGGTGACCTTACCCGGTGCGATCTGGCCGATCGCGTGGGTGCGGGCGAACACCTGCCAGGGGTCTTCCTGGGTGGCCTTGAGCGAGAGCGACACGCGCTCGCGGTCGAGGTCGACCTCGAGGATCTCGACGGTGACTTCCTGGCCCACCTCGACGACCTCGGATGCGTGCTCGATGTGCTTCCACGAGAGCTCAGAGACGTGCACGAGACCGTCGACGCCACCGAGGTCGACGAACGCACCGAAGTTGACGATCGACGAGACGGTGCCCTTGCGGACCTGGCCCTTGTGCAGGTTGTTGAGGAAGTTCGAGCGCGACTCCGACTGGGTCTGCTCGAGCAGCGCACGGCGCGAGAGCACGACGTTGTTGCGGTTCTTGTCGAGTTCGAGGATCTTCGCCTCGATCTCCTGGCCCAGGTAGGGGGTCAGGTCGCGGACGCGACGCAGCTCGATCAGCGATGCGGGGAGGAATCCGCGCAGGCCGATGTCGACGATGAGTCCACCCTTGACGACCTCGATCACGGAACCGGTGACAACACCGTCGTTCTCCTTGATCTTCTCGACGTCGCCCCAGGCACGCTCGTACTGGGCACGCTTCTTCGAGAGGATGAGGCGGCCTTCCTTGTCCTCCTTCTGGAGAACCAGCGCCTCGACCTGGTCGCCGACGTTGACAACCTCGTTGGGGTCGACGTCGTGCTTGATGGAAAGTTCGCGCGAGGGGATGACACCCTCGGTCTTGTATCCGACGTCGAGGAGGACCTCGTCGCGGTCGATCTTGACGACGGTGCCCTCGATGAGCGAGCCGTCGTTGAAGTCCTTGCCCTTGAGGGTCTCTTCGACCGCGGCCAGGAAGTCCTCAGCAGATCCGATGTCGTTGATCGCAACCTGCTTGGTGGCCGGGGCGGTCGTTGCAGTAGTCATGTAGTGGGTTGTCCTTGGATGGTGTTGTAGTCGGGGCCAGGCTCGACATCCGGGCAAACGGATGCCGCACCAAGGCCAGGTGGATTGGGTTATGCGATGTCACTCCCCCGCGTTCCCGCGGGCAGGCATGCAGAACGAAGCCCACGAGTGACACTTCAGGATATCAGAGCGGCGGGCCGGATTCGACGGCGCTCCCCGATCCCCCATCTCCGGACTCTGGGTGTCTCGGGCGCCCGAGAAAATCAGTCCAAGTCTGGCAGCGCCGGACGAATAGGCGACGTCAAGTGAGAACCGCATCGCGCCGGGCTATCGAGCACTTCGGCGCCGTTCGGTTTCGGCAGATGAGCTTGCAGCTTCATCGCTGCAGGCTCACGGATCGACCGCTGAGCTACCGGCTCGCGGGCACGGACCGATGGGGTCACGTGCGTTGCGCGGTTCTTGCGGTCAGCCCGGATCTAGACTGCGGCGAAGGCGACCAACACCGGACGTGTATACCGCTGACGCGAACGCCCAGCGCGCACGCGTGCTCACGCGATGAGCTTCGTGATGCTCACCATCGTCGGCTGGGTATTGTTCTCCATTGCCTCGGCCGTCTGGAGCGTCTGCAGCGCGAGTCTGTCGTCGTGCCGAATGAAGCGGAGATCGTCGTTCAGTACCTCGCTCGATAGGGCCGTGAAGTTGTGCAGGACGTCGAACGAAGATCCCGAACTGAACCAGATGAAGCGATCTCGGAGCGCGGTGGACTTCAAGAGGCGCACCTCGACGGCTATCGGCAGTGTCCGCCTTTGGAGCGCCTTGCTCAAGAAGTCTTCGATGCGTGCCTCATGACGTGGACGGTCAGCCGTCTGCCAATCGCGCTGGAGCTTCCCCAGGATGGACAAGGTCGCGTTTGCCGGCATCGAGTCGGCGAGCCTCTGGATGAGCCACTCGGCATGCGACGTAGTGCTGTTGCCGCTGATGAGACCCTCGAGAATGTGCGGATCGAGGATCTTCACTGCGGATGAACGCTCTGCGAGCGGATGGATGAAGGTATTCGCGACGGCGGGGCGGCGCGTCTTGCCGGTCGGGAACAGACCGGCCTCCTTCGCAGCAACCACGGCAGGCGACCGGTGGATCGTGCTCGCGAGGACAACATCCGAGTCGTCGACGGTCTTGGATCCCGACGTGTCGTCGACTCCGAACTCCTCAGCAAGCGCGCGACTGGCGACGAACACACGCGCGCCGGTCTGGCTGTCCCCTTCTTCTTCCTTGCGTCGCAGGATCTCGCCTACGCCCATGGCGCCTGGGAGCTGATCGAGGCGGTTCAGATCGTACAGGGCGTGGATCTGCGCTTCCCAAAGCTTCCTCGATGCCTCGCCGAGGCCGGCGATGGCATCGAGGAGCGCCCCTTGATCGGCCTCGGGAAGTGTCAGAATCCCGTGGGCGCCCAGGGTGGTGACCACCTCGCGATGGATCAGTTGGTCACGATCGGTTGGATGATCAGTCAGCGCGCCCGGATCCACCGCAATCGGGAACAGCACCCGCGGCTGGCTCATGCGGTGATCCCGAGGATGTCGGCCAGCCCGTCGTCGAAGAACCCGGTTGGCCATGGATCGAGGAGCTCGCCGCGGTCGCCGAGTCGAAGGCGGCGCAGGGAGGCGCCTTCGGCCGCGGTGTTGTCGACGTAGATGACTGCGACGTCATCCGGGCGGAGCTTCCCGCCACGGATCAGACGCCGCAGGCGAAGAAGGATCGCCTCGGAGTGAGTCTCGACGATGACCTGATTTCGGCCTATCGCCGCAGAAGTCGCGAACAAGTTCCCGAGACGTGCCTGCAAGCGCGGGTGGAGGTGCAACTCCGGCTCCTCGATGCAGATGATCTGCCGCTCGGCATGAACGCACACGTCAATGACCGGCAGGAGTTGGCTGACGCCGTAACCAACTTGGTCGAGGTCGACAGGTGCACCCGAGCGGGCGTCCTTCAGTGTCCACTTCTGCTGGTGCGGATTGCGGAGCTTCCAGAGCGGATCCTCCTCGAACACGTATGGAATCTCGAGCTGAGCCAGCATCTGATTCAGGAGGTCGAACTCGCTGAATCCCGGCCGTCGGGGCTTCCGATACCCATCGAACCAGCCGGAGTTGAAGGCGCCGCTAATGGGGTCGTAGGCCTTGCCCGGGGCGCCGCGATGAGGACCCAGGTAGCGGAGCAGGAAGGCCATCTCGAAGAGTTCGGCTTGCAGCTTCCGGTCGGCGTGTCCGAAAAGTTCGGCATCGATAAGCTTCGTCTCCCGAGACCACACCTCGCCATCCTCGCTCTCCTCGACGATGAAGGTCGCGAGCTGCGACTCGCCGAAGTCTGCGGGGTGAAAGGGGTCGTGGTCGTCGTCGAAGTTCTCCGGTGTGAACCGCTTGCGGATCACTGGTCCCGCATCGAGCGACCCGAACGATGTGGAGTGGACATCGATCGAACCCACCGGGTTGAGGTCGTAGTCAAGTGCGGCACTTGCACGCCGGCCGTCCTGAGCTTTGAAGTCGACGCCGAGCACGAGCGGCGACCGCCATTGATAGCCGCTCGAATCGTCGGGGTCGGGTTCTGCGTACGTCATCAGGCTTCGCGCGCTCGACTCGCTGAAGGCAGCGTCCCACGGACGAAGCGCGTCGTAACGCCCCGAGTCGACGACTTGCATTAGGAGTCGCAGGGCTTTGATCACCGTCGACTTGCCCGCGGAGTTCGGCCCGTAGATCAGGGTGATCGGAGCAAGGGCGATGTCGTGGGCGCCAGCGAACGACCGCAGGTTCTCGATGTGGAGCCGCTCGATCAAGGGGCTCGGTTCCGAGATCCGCGGCGAGGCGGTTTCATCGTGGGTGGTGCGGGGGGCCCGGGGCGGCGCCGCGTCTGCCTCATCGTTCGCGAAGGAGGAGAGAATCTCCTCTTCCTCTCGCTTCAGCCGCGCTCGTTCTGAAGCGACGGTTTCGCGCTCGCGCTGACGCTGTGCGTCGCGCTTCGCCTTCATCGACCTGGTGTCGATTCCGACCCAGTCCGCGCCGTACTCGACGTTGCGGCGCGGCGCATCTGGACTGCCCGACTCGGGGGTCGCGCCTACTGGATCCGGCATCCCGGCCCCTCTCTGCTGCTTCTGTCGTCAACGTCATTGAACCGTGGACAGGCGTCCACGGTCGAGAAGACGCTCCGCCCGGCAGGTTGCCCTGAGGCCAGGCGGAGCGTCGACGGGAGTCAGCGACGCGTTGCGCGCATCCAGAACGAGCCGTCGCCGTTGCTCACCTTCTCCCAGCCGCCGAAAGCGTGCTGGGAGCCGGAGTGCTGGTGCAGACGGGCATCACTCACCTCCCCACGTGACCAGCAGTTCTGGTCGCGGAAGTTCTTCCCCATGATGTTCACCCCCTCTCGGATGTTCGAGTTGCCCGTCGAGACCGTGCGGTTCTCGCGTTGTCTCCATCGTCGGCCGCCCGAGGCAAAGTTGATCAGGCTATGGGGGTCGCGTTCGTGTTGTCAAGCCGCCCGCCGTTACTGGCCGCGACTCCCTGCCACTTGCGGTGCTCGATGACATCGCCGTAACCTGATCGACTTTGCATCTTTGACCTCGCTGGCTGGGCGAGCGTCGGGGGAGTGCAGAGCGCGCAGTGCTGGAGGGTGCTGTGCGACCGGGCATCTGATCCGAGAAGGAGGTGAATCATGGCTCTGCAGAGTTCATCCCAGCCCGCCAGGCGCGCGAACCTCGAAGCTGCTGTCGGCGCGTGCGCCCTGCGTGTTTGGCGCGACCCCGGTTTTCAAGCCGTGCTCCGCAAGGAAGCTTGGCAGTTCATTGTCAACGTCTCGACTGAGGCGCGCGCTGCCGCTCGGCGCTAGGACGTCAGCGATCTCGCTCTCGGTGCTCGCGCCTAGTCTGGAGCCGTGGGAAGGCAGAACGGTGACGGTGCGACGGAGCGACAGCGGCGGTGTCCCTTTTGCGGTGCGTCCGGCGTCAAGTTCAGCAAGGAGCACTGGCTGCCTGCCGACTGGGGCGATTACTTCCCGCGGCTCCCGAACCTGATCTCAGCGCGGCACGACTATGACGGCGAGAGCACGAGTCGGGTCGAGAATCTCAGCCAGTTCGACAAGCAGTTCGACGGCATCTGTAGTGACTGCAATAGTGGGTGGCTACGGGAGATTGACGTCGCTGCCAAGCAGGTGGCGATCGATCTTGCTCTCCGGCGACGGACGTACGTGTCGGCTCCCGAGGTGTTGCCGTTGGCGACGTCGCTGTACCGGGCCGCGCTGATCGGGATGTGGGGTCAGCGGGATGCGTACGGGCTGCCATCAACACGCTTCTCCGAACTGTACGAGCTTCGACGGCCTCCTCGTGACGCCCATATTCTTATCGGGCACAACAACGAGGGCTTCCTCTACGCCGGCGGGAACTACAGCGCGCTCACGGTCGACGGATTCCGGGAGACTGCGGTTCGCAGTTTCGCATTCGGTGGTCTCGGCCATCTCTTCGTCGTCGTTATCGTCAGCGCGCCCGAGCTGGGAGCTGTTGTGAGCCACGCTGTGCGCGAGGTAAAGCGGGCGGCCGGCGGCTCATTGGTGGCGCTGTGGCCGAACAGCCGGCGACGGGTAGATCTGCCCCAGCACCCCATCTCACGCGAGACCGCCGCCCGTGTCACGGAACTCGGCGTGGCTCTGGGGTTGCGTGATCAGCCCGTTGAACGGACCCCGATCCCCGAGCGGGTCCGCGCGAAGTATCCGACGCGCGACGCCATCAATCGCAGTGTTCGGATGCCGACCAAACAGATCGATTGGTGAGGCGCGTCGGATTCGGCGATGCGCGCTGGTGGCGCGAGCTCTAGGGCGTTCGTCCGACGCTGTGGGCTGGAAGATGAATGGCCTGCGAACCGACATACCCGGCTGTTACACACGCGAGCTCAAGAAGCCGCTCCATCTTTCGGAGGACGAGGTTCGCCTGCCTGCCTCCTACGATCGCGACGCGGCCAAGGTGGCGGAGCACTGCCGGACGTCCTACGACCGACTGGTGGCTGGCGATCAACCCGCTGCTCTGAGCGCCGAGCGCCAACGTGAGGCACAGGCCGCGAAAACGTGCCCCAATTGCTATGTCGAAGTCCCCGCTTCCGGAGGGTGTGGCATCGGCGGGGAGTCGATCCGCTGACAGCCGCCGCTTACGTGGTGGATCGATGTGTCGCGGGGGCGATGGGGCGGAGCACTACATCCCTTGGGCGCGGCTATTCGATTCCGCAAATCGCACGAATCGGTCCCGCCAGCGGGCTTCGCCCGCAAGCGGATCCCTCGCAGTCCCGACAATGCGCCCACACCGTGTCGCCACCATGGGCCAGTATGGGAGCATCCGCGGCGCCGGCGCCGCTTCATCGTTGCTCGACAGCAGGAGTGCCCACCTGTGGTGAATCACGTCGCCTTCATCTGGAACATCGCCGAGTCGCTTCGCGGCCCGTTCAAGCCCTCGGAGTACGGGTCGGTGGTGCTGCCATTCACGGTGCTCCGCCGCCTCGACGCCGTCCTCGCCGACACCAAGCCCGCGGTCCTCGACGCTGCGAAGGGAATCGCGTCACTCCCCGAGATGCTCCAGGTGATGAAGCTTCAGGAAGCTGCGGGTCACCAGTTCTACAACACGTCCCCGTTCGACTTCGGCAAGCTCGTCGCCGACCCTGCCGACCTTCGCGCGAACCTGTCGTCCTACCTGGCCGGGTTCTCCTCGAACGTGCGGGACATCTTCGAGCGGTTCGAGTTCGACAAGACGCTGAACAAGCTGGCGGAGAAGAACAAGCTGTTCGCGGTGACCGAGAAGTTTGCGCAGGCCGACTTCCACCCCCGCACGGTCAGCAACATCCAGATGGGTCTGGTGTTCGAGGAGCTGATCCGGTTCGCGAATGAGAAGTCGAACGAGACCGCGGGCGACCACTACACCCCGCGTGAGGTCATCAAGCTCATGGTGGAGCTGCTGTTCGCGCTCGACGACGACGCGCTGTCGAAGTCGGGAGTGGTGCGGTCCATCTACGACCCGACCGCCGGCACCGGCGGCATGCTTTCCGTCGCCGACGAGTACCTCCGCACCCTGAACCCGGGCATCCAGCTGAGCCTGTACGGGCAGGACTACAACGACGCCTCGTACGCGATCTGCAAGGCCGACATGGTCATCAAGGGCCAAGACGTCGACAACATCGCACTCGGCGACACCCTCACCGAAGACGCCTTCGACGACAAGAAGTTCGACTACGGCCTCTCCAACCCGCCCTTCGGCGTCGACTGGAAAGACCAGCGCACCTACGTCGACGACGAACACACCAAGCTCGGCTTCAACGGCCGCTTCGGCCCCGGAACTCCCGCCGTCAGCGACGGCGCCATGCTGTTCCTGCTGCACCTGGTGTCGAAGATGCGGAAACCCGAAGACGGCGGCTCCCGCATGGCGATTGTCCTCAACGGGTCTCCACTGTTCTCCGGAGGCGCCGGCGGTGGCGAGTCGAACATCCGCAAGTGGCTGCTCGACAACGACCTCGTCGAGGCGATCATCGGACTGCCGAAGGACATGTTCTACAACACCGGCATCTCCACCTACATCTGGGTCCTCACCAACCGCAAAGACGAGAACCGCAAGGGCCGCGTGCAGCTCATCGACGGGCGCGAGATGTTCACCAAGCTCCGCAAAGGGCTCGGCTCCAAGCGCAACGAACTGTCCCCGAAGAACATCGAGACCATCGTCGGCCTCTACGCTCGCTTCGAGGACGGCGAGCACTCGAAGATCTTCCGCAACGAGGACTTCCTCTACCGCACCATCACCGTCGAACGCCCCCTCAAACTCAACTGGCACGCGACGCCCGAACGCATTGACACCGTCTTCGACGCCAAGGCGATCCAGAAGCTAAGCGAGGCGGATGCCGCAGCCCTTCGCGCCGCCCTCGACCGGCTCGGCACCGACACGGTGTGGAAGAACCGGGCTGAGTTCCAGAAGGTGCTGAAGGATGCCGCGAAAGCCGAAGGCCTCACCCTCCCCGCGCCGCTGCTCAAGACCGTCACGACGGAGCTCGGCGAGCAGGACGACAGCGCCGACACCTGCACCGACACCAAGGGGAACCCGGAACCGGATGCCTCCCTCCGCGACACCGAGAACGTGCCCTGGGACGAGGATGTCGACGCGTACGTCGCCCGCGAAGTCCTCCCGTACGCGCCCGACGCGTGGATCGACCACTCCAAGACCAAGGAAGGCGCGGAGATCCCCTTCACCCGCCACTTCTACCAGTACATCCCGCCCCGCCCGCTCGAAGAAATCGACCGCGACCTCGACGCCGTCATGGACCAACTCCGCGCAATGCTCGTCGAGGTGGAGCGGTGATTGCCGAGGTCCCGCTGAAATGGGTCGTCAGCTACAACGACGATTCCCTGCCTGAGTCGACGGACGAGAGCACTCAGATCCGATACGTCGAGATCTCGGACGTGAACGAGACTGACGGCATTACCGGCGCAGCCGATGTCGCATTCGGTGAGGCCCCGAGCAGGGCGCGCCGAATCTTGCAACGCGGCGACGTCATCGTGTCAACGGTTAGGACCTACCTCCGAGCCGTTGCCGCCGTCGGCACGAACTACGACGGTGCCATCTGTTCGACGGGATTCGCCGTGCTTCGCGCGCGTGGAGTGGACGAACGCTTTTTGAAGTACGCGGTCCTTGATCGCGCCTTCATGGATCAGGTCGTTGCCCAATCGACTGGCGTGAGCTACCCCGCGATCAACGCGTCGGACCTCGTTCGGATCCGGATCCCGCTTCCCGCACCCCACGACCAGCGGGCGATTGCGGACTATCTGGATCGGGAAACGGCGCAGATCGACGCGTTCATCGCGAAGAACGAGGAACTCATCACCCTGCTCACCGAACGCCGTGGCGCTGTCATAGAACTGGCGATTCGGGAGGGCGCAGGAGCGACCGCGAAGCTCGGAGTGCTACTCCGCGGTTTGAAGGATGGGACGCACGGCAGCTTCGCCCGAATTGAGAGCCCTCACCCGTTGCTCGGTGCGCGGAACGTTCAAGGTGGGCGACTCGTGCTTGATGGCAAGGAATCAACGATCTCCGAGGACGACCACCGCGCAATTGTCGCGAACGGATTCCCTCGCCGCGGCGATGTATTGCTTGTGATTGTTGGGGCAACAATCGGCAAGTCCGCGGTGTATGAACTCACGGACTCGTTGTCGTTCCAGCGCAGCGTTGCATTTCTCCGCCCCGGACGCCTCCTGACCTCCAGATTCCTCTGGTACTACACGCAAACGCGAGCGTTCCAGGACGAGGTTTGGTTGCGCGCGAAGGTCTCAGCGCAGCCAGGGCTATACCTCGGCGACGTAGCGAGCATTCCGATCGCTTTGCCCGATGTTGCAGCTCAGCAGGTCATCACGACGAGGCTCGATCGAGATGTCGTTGCCATCGACGAGGCCATTTCCGTCGCCACGACCACCATTGAGCTTGCTCGTGAGCGTCGCGCGGCGCTGATTTCTGCGGCTGTGACGGGGAAGATCGAAGTGGGGGTGGCGGTGTGAGTGGTGTTGCCGGGGCACATCTGGAGTCGGTGCTGGAGAACGAGATCGCCCGGCATCTCGCCGCAAACGGTTGGCTTTACTCGCCAACCGATGCCGGCTACAACCGTGAACTCGCCCTGTTCCCCGACGACGTGCTCGGCTGGCTGGAGGATTCGCAGCCGACCGAGTTCGCGAAGGTCGTCCGACCCGGCGACACCGACGCGCAGCGCAAGGCCGCGGGCGACGGCATCCTGAACCGCCTCGCGAAGTCGCTGGATCTTGACCCCCTGAAGAACGGTGGGACGATCCGGATCCTGCATGAAGGCTTCTCGATGGTGCCTCTGCATGGCGGCGCCGTGAAGTTCAAGCTCGCGCAGTTTCGGCCGGCGACCACTCAGAACCCGGACACGCTTGAGGCGTACGCGAAGATGCGGGTGCGGGTGATGCGTCAGTTGCATTACTCGGTGAAGCATCCGAACAAGGCGTTGGATCTGGTGCTGTTCGTGAACGGCATCCCGGTCGCGACGGTCGAGTTGAAGACCGACTTCACGCAGTCGATCGGGAACGCGGTGGACCAGTACCGGTTCGACCGATCGCCGGCGGGTGAGCCGTTGTTCGGGTTCGCGAAGCGGTCGCTGGTGCATTTCGTGGTGTCGAACTCCGAGGTGCGGATGACCACGCGCCTCGCCGGACCGAAGACGCGGTTCTTGCCGTTCAACAAGGGTGCGGATGAGGGTGCGGGGAACCCGATGAACCCGACTGGGTCGGCATCCGCCTACTTCTGGGAGGAGATCCTGCAGCGGGATACCTGGCTGCAGCTGTTGGGTTCGTTCGTGCACCTGCAGGTCGAGGTCGATGTCGACCCCGACACGGGAAAGAAGACGAAGACGGAGAAGGTGCTGTTCCCGCGGTACCACCAGTGGCGGGCCGTGACCCGGCTGGTCGAGGCAGCGCGGGTGGAGGGGCCGGGGAACCGGTACTTGGTGCAGCATTCGGCGGGGTCGGGGAAGACGAACTCGATTTCGTGGCTTGCGCACCGCCTCTCCCAGCTGCACGATGATGCGAATGTGCGGGTGTTCGACACGGTTGTCGTGGTCACCGATCGGACGGTGCTGGACAAGCAGCTGCAGGATGCGATCTCGCAGTTCGAGAAGCAGGCCGGGGTGGTGCAGTCGATCACAAAGGATGCGGGCGAGTCGAAGTCGAAGCAGCTCGCCGCCGCGCTGACCGGCGGCAAGAACATCGTGATCGTAACGATCCAGTCCTTCGAGGCGCTGATCACCGCGATCCAGACTCTGCCGGAGTTGCAGGGGCGCCGGTTCGCGGTCATCGCGGACGAGGCGCACTCATCCCAGACCGGATCGACCGCGGGTGCGCTCACGAAGGTGCTGTCGCCGGACGAGCAGGCCGCAGTCGCGGAGGGGGCCCCGATCGATTCGGACGCGTACCTGCAGTGGGCGATGGAGGTCACCGCGTCCGCCCCGAACATCTCCTACTTCGCGTTCACCGCGACCCCGAAGGCGAAGACCCTCGAGCTGTTCGGCCGGGTCCCGGAGGACGCGGGGCCGGATGCGACGCCGGAGCCGTTCGATCTGTATTCGATGCAGCAGGCGATCGAGGAGGGCTTCATCCTCGACGTGCTGCAGAACTACACCCCGTACAAGGTGGCGTGGAAGCTGCAGCATCCCGATTCCGACTACGACGGTGCCGACGAGGTCGACGAGTCGACCGCGGTGAAAGCGCTCGTACAGTACGTCAGGTTGCATCCCACGAACATCAGCCAGAAGGCGAAGATCGTCGTCGACCACTTCCGCACCTTCGTGCAGCCGCTGCTCGAGGGCAAGGCGAAGGCGATGGTCGTCACGGGGTCGCGCGTCGAGGCGGTGCGATGGAAGAAGTACCTCGACGACTACATCGCTGATCGCGGGCTGCAGGATGTGAGGTCGCTGGTCGCGTTCTCGGGAACGGTCGATGACCCGGACGATGTCGGTGAGGGGCTGACGGAGCGGACCCTGAACCCGGGTGTCCAGTCGGATCTCGCCGAGGCGTTCAAGCCGGCCACGTACAACGTGATGATCGTGGCGGAGAAGTTCCAGACCGGGTTCGACCAGCCTCGCCTGGTCGCGATGTACGTCGACAAGAAGCTCGGCGGCGTGCAGGCCGTGCAGACCCTCTCCCGACTCAACCGCACCTACCCGGGCAAGGACAAGACGTTCGTCCTCGACTTCGTCAACGACCCTGTCGAGGTGCTGGATGCGTTCCTGCCGTACTACCGGAAGGCGACGCTCACCGCGACGACCGACCCGAACCTGATCTACGACCTCGTCGTGAAACTCGACTCCGCCGGGATCTACTACATGTCGGAGGTCGAGCAGGCGTTCGATGCTGCGCTGGCCGGTGGCGTGAATGTGAACTCGAAGGTGTCGGCGGCGACCGCTCCGGCGGTGGACCGTTTCCAGAAGCGGTGGGTCGCTGCGGTTCTGGATGACGACAAGGCCGAGCAGGACGAGTTGCGCCTGTTCAAGGCCGATGTGGGCAACTTCGTGAAGTTCTACGACTTCATCTCCCAGGCCCGGAACCTCGAAGACACCGACCTCCCGCGCCGGCACTACTTCTTCCGCCGCATCCTCCCCCAACTGTCGACCGCGACGATCATCGAACCCGTCGACATCTCGGACGTGACGCTGGTGGGGTACAAGATCAGCGCCGGCGAGTCGGTGAAGCTGAACCTCGAGCAGGGCCCTGGGCTGGATCCGATCACCGCGATCGGGTCGGGCGCGATCCACGAGAAGCACCGGTCCGCGCTCGAGGAGATCATCCAGAAGCTCAACGAACGCCTCGGCGACAAGTACGGCGTCGGTGTCATCGACCTGCAGATGAACCACATCGTCGGCAAGCTCGCCCTGGACGTCGAGCTCGCGAACCAGGCCGCAGTGAACAGCCCGCAGCAGTTCGCAGAGTCGCCCGCGCTGCCGAAGGCGTTCACGAAGGCGCTGCTCGGTGTGCGCGATGAGACGCCCGCATTCATCGATGACCTCTTCAGCGACAGCGGGCTGTTCGCCGAGCTGGGGAAGGCGCTGCCGGCGATGCTGTATGAGTACCTGAAGGACCAGGGGGCTGCACGTGGCTGAGCGCAAGGAGCGTCGAAGAAGTGCGTTTCGCTGGGGAAATCCGCCGAAGTGTGATCCTTCACCGAGTGAGCATGGGAGGCACACCTTCGGTGTCTCCGGGCGACAATAGCGTCTGCGCATGAGTTCGTTTGGCAAGGTAATCGGTGGCGCGTATCTCGATTCGACAGTCGCCACCGCAACGTTTGAAAGTGACCTGGTCGTCCAAACGGGGTTCAAGCGCCGCAAGCTCACCGCTGAGCACGTGAAGTCGTGGGAGGAAATCCCGATTGAGACGAAGGACACCGCCACCAGCGCCATGGGAAAGGCGGCAGCAGGCGTCGCGCTGCCGGGGCGCTTCGGCAAGGCGGCGTCGGCCGCTGTGGGCGCAGCCTTCGACCTCGTTTTCCGGACTCGTCAAGGACCGCTTCTCTTCCGGAGCCAAGACGTCGACAGATGCTCCCGTCACACATGCTCCGCAAGTCGATGTGACCGAGCAGCTGCGCAAGCTTGCCTCTCTCAGAGATGCCGGCATCCTCTCGGAGGAGGAGTTCGCTCTCAAGAAGACGGAACTGCTTGGGCGCCTCTGACTGGCGGGCCGCAACTCCGCCTCGGAATCCGTCCTCCCACCGCGCGACGGACCCACACGCTAGGGTGACGGCGGGGGCAGCATGGAAGCATTCGAGCAATTTGTCGCGTTGTCGATGGAGTCTGAGGGACTCGTCGTGTCGGGCGCACTCAAGTTCAACGTCACGCGCAAGACGCGCAAGGCCGCCTATGACGAGTACCAGACTCACGGGTTCGAGGTAGACCTCGTCGGCGCATGCAGAGACCGGCTCGTCCTTGCGACGGTCAAGTCGTTCTTCGGCTCTCGGGGCGTGGTCGCTAGCCACGTCAAAGGCGACGGCACCAACTACGCGAAGTGGTACGCACTGCTCAACCAAACCGATGTGCGTGAAGCGGTCGTGAACCGCGCTGCGGAGCGGTTCGGCTACGACGTCGATCAGATCGAGATGCGTCTGTATGCGGGACGATTCTCGACCGCGGCGAGCGAAGCGGAGATCCGGGAGTGGGCGAAGTCTCAGATCATCGGAAGCGGTCCGCTTCAGGTCTACGACGCGAAGCACGTGGTGGCCAAAGTGCGCGAGGCCGCGAAGTCGAAGCAGTACCGCGACAGCGCGGTCCTCGCCACCCTCAAGGTCCTTGACGCAACGGGAGCGCTCGTCCCGACATCACAGACGTGATGGCATCCGCGATCGCGTGGCTCGACGCCTCGAGCGAGGAACAGCGACGGATGCGAGACATCATCCGGCTCTTCTCCGACCGCGAGAGTCGCGACGAGCTCGGACTCGGTCAGATCCGAGATGCGATCGCAGACGCGCTCTTCCCTGGAACCTCCACGCTGCTCACTCGCGCGCGATACCTGCTGTTCGTGCCGTGGGCGTACCAGCTTGCCGCCAACCGCCCGAACCCCGCAGCCGCCGCCGACCGGTTCGAGCGCGACATCATCCGTGCGCTCCGGGACTCTGACGACTACGCCGGTCTTCTCGGGATGCAGGCTGGCGAAGCATTGAAGACACTCCCCTCGGCGGTGTATTGGTCAATGCTCCGGCACTACGGCATCCTCGCCGATCCGTCCCTATCGCGAGAAGAGTCGATCGCGATCCGTGTGCGCGGAGCACTGTCCGATGACCCCACCGCAACACAAAGCGGAAGGCCGGACGCCTGGTCATCGACGATGCCGAATCCGCCCGACGGGTTCCCGCAGTCGATCCCCGGGGGTTTCACACTCCGATACGAAGAGGCGGCATGGCTGCGGGACCGTCTGCTCGGCTTCGCGCCGGAGACTCTTCTTGCGCATCTGGT
The DNA here is from genome assembly GCF_002313585.1 of Microbacterium sp. UBA1097. NCBI lineage: Bacteria > Bacillati > Actinomycetota > Actinomycetes > Micrococcales > Microbacteriaceae > Microbacterium > Microbacterium sp. UBA1097. The sequence continues at coordinate 40,697 of NZ_DCBW01000044.1, forward strand.
CATCGACCGCCCGGCGCCGGAGAGCCCGACTCCCTGGGCCGATGCAGCGGCACTGCGGGTCAGTGGTACCGCTCGTGAGTGGCTCGACGACGCACGATCGTTCTCCGCACTCATGCACGGTGCACAGCTGCTCTACAACCTGATGCTCGCGGAGCAGTACGAGTCAGCCGGCTATGACAGACTCAACGCTCCGTCCGAACGGTTCGGGGCTGCGCTGGAGGATTGGCAGTCACGCTTCGAGGGTCTTGTCGATCTGACGTCGTGGGACCTGGCGGCACTGCTTCATCGCGTCGACATCGTCCGCGGGTCTCCGATCAATCCCCGCACCCGACAGTTCGTGACTGCGTGGCGAGACCTCCTGGCCGATGGGGGCGGCCAGTCGATCATCGAGTACGGGCCGGCTCGTGAGTTCATGGCGGCGCGCGAACGGCAGCACAAGGGTCCGCAGGCGCGTCTCGGAAACCTCGGACGTCTTGCCTCCTGGGGTGGCACTGCGGGAGCGGGCGCGATGACGTATCGATGGTCCACTGTTCGCGGCATCCTGCTTGACATTCACGCCGGGCTCGACAGCGCACCCGGAGACCAGGATGCTTGAGCCGCAGACCCGCGCGGCACTGACCGAGCAGCTCAGACCGCCCCCCGGATTCGAACTCGCGCACGCCGTGGGAACGACGTTCACGCTGGATCTGGCCTCTGCCCTCGCCGTTCCCCTGTCTTTCGCGTCGCACCGTGTCGCGGTGCGAGATGACACGCTCGGGGTTCTCGATTCCATCCGCCGCGCTGCCGATCGAGTCGACATCTTCGCTCAGGCGGGCGAGATCACGATGGGCACGCGCTCGGACCTTGTCGCGTTCCTCGAGCCGATCGTCCACCCCGTCGCTCCCCGCCGGGGACTGTTCCACCCGAAAGTGTGGTTCCTCGAATACCGCGCAGGAGAGACCAGCGCCTTCCGTTTCCTCTGCTCCAGTCGCAATCTGACCGCCGATCGCAGCTGGGACGTCATCGTTCGATTGGACGGCCACCCCGCCCCACCGGGGAAGCTCCGAGAGTCCGCGGCGATCAATCGACCCCTCGTCGACCTCCTCCGCTCGCTTGCAGACAGGGCCGTGCACCCGATCCCACCAGCGCGCCGCGCGCGGATCGATGAGCTCGCTGCGCGCTGGCGCGCGATCATCTGGGATCTACCCGACCCGATGAGAGCGGTCGCCTTTCACGCTTTCGGCGTCGGAGCACCCCCGGAACTCGATCTCCACGGCAAGCGCGCACTCATCATCTCGCCCTTCCTCTCCGACGAGGGAGTGGGAGCGTTGCGAACCCGAATCCGCACTGAGACGCACCTGGTGTCTCGAGCCGAGAGTCTGGACCGACTCGGTTCGCGCTCGTTCGACACCCGGCTGTCGGCGTATGTGCTCGACGACGCGGCAAGTCCCCCGTCCGACGAGTCAGCTCAGGACGCGGACGTCCCCGTGCCGCGCGCCGAGCCCCTGGCCGGATTGCATGCCAAGGCCGTAATCATCGACCGGCTGGACGGGGCCCACGTCTTCCTCGGATCAGCCAATGCAACGAACGCCGGCTGGAGCGCGAATGTCGAGGTGATGGTCGAGTTCGTCGGCCCCGTGCCGCGGGTCGGGGTGGAGGCGACGTTGAGTGCTCTCGGCGATCTCGCCGTTCCCTACGAGACCACCGGCGGAAGGGAGCCGGATGCGCGTGAAGAAGCAGAGCGCGCGCTCGAGTCCCTGGTTCGCGGCTTGGCCTCGGCTCGCTTCAGCGCGCGACTCCTCACCGACGTCGGATACGCGCTGCGCGTCTGGGCCGACGAGAACTTCGCCGCAGCGGTGGCACGGCATGAGGATGTCGTGATCACGTGGCACCTTCTCACCCGCCCTGACCTGGGGAGCGCGACGATCGGATACGACGAGTCGACCGGAGTGGTGGTCGACGGCATCCCCCTTGCGGACATCACTCCGTTCCTGGTCTTGACGGCGACGGATTCGGGCGGCAACCAGCGACGAACCGTGGTGCTCGCCCGCCTGCTCGACGACGTCGAGAACAGGCGCGATGCGGTAATCGCGCGGCAACTCACCGACAGGGCAGCGTTCATCCGGCTCCTCACGCTTCTGCTGGAGCTGTCAGGGGTCTCGGTGACAAATGGGAACTCGGCCGATGCCACCGGCTTCTTCGGTTCTACGGCTCGCGGCGGCACCGGCGCCGGCCTCTTCGAAGCACTGGTCCGGGCGGTCGGAGACGATCACGGGGGCCTGTCCGACGCCCGCCGGATCATCGATTACCTGCGCGAGCATGACGCGGACGCCGTTCTTCCGGATGGCTTCGACGAGCTCTGGAGCCAGGTGTGGGCTGCGCACCGCTTGTTGCGAGGAGAAGAAGAGTGAGCGAGGTCGACGTCGAGTCCGTCATGGCGGGCCTCAAGGGTTTTCAACGCGCAGCCGTTGATCATGTCATCGAGCGCTTCTACGGAGTCGGCGGCGAGGGCCGATCCGGTCGCTTCCTCGTCGCCGACGAAACAGGGCTCGGCAAGAGCATCGTCGCGCGAGGAGTCATCGCCCGAGCAATCGAGCACCTCCAGACCGTCGACCGCGTAGACAGAATCGACATCGTCTATGTCTGCAGCAACACCGACCTCGCGACACAGAACCTGCGCCGCTTGAACGTCACGGGCGACGAGCACATCGGCATGGCAACCCGTCTGACAATGCTGGCGAGAGAGAGCCGCCGCCTGACAGCGCCTTCCTCCGGATCGGGGAAGAGGGTCAACCTCGTTTCGTTCACGCCGGGAACCTCATTCAGCGATGGCGGTTGGCGTCAGGGGTCTGCGCCGGAACGTGCGATGCTCACGATCATCCTTGATCAGATTGCGAACCGAACCGACTCCGACCGTCGCGTGACGCGCCTCATGATGCACGGGACGGTGCGGTCGCCCCAGCGATTCGACAACCGGTACGTGAAGCCGCTGCGCGCTGACCTGAGTGGCGAGCCTGACCCTCGGATCGTGGATGCGTTCACCCGGCTGATCAACGAGAACGGTACGCTCGGCCGTTTCGTGTCCCTTCGCGAGGAGATGAAGTTCAAACGGGCGGTGCCCGCCGAACTCTGGCACCGCACCCACGACCTGATCTCGGATCTCAGGCAGGCCCTGGCGAAGGCCGGTGTCGACACCCTGGAACCGGACCTGATCATCCTCGATGAATTCCAACGGTTCCGACACCTCCTCAATCCGGATTCGGGAGATGCCGCCGATCTCGCGCATGCTCTGTTCGAACACCGCGATGCGCGGGTGCTGTTGCTCTCCGCAACTCCGTACAAGCCGTTCACGAACAGCGACGATGGCGACGACGACCACTACGAGGACTTCCTCGCCACCGTGCGCTTCTTGGCAGGCGGGAGCGCGGGCAGTGAGAGGGAGGTTGCGGCGTCCTTGGCCGAGTACCGTCAGACGCTCACCGTCGGCGGGGATGCCGCGGCGGCGGCATCGCGCGTCAGGGCGGTGCTCACGCCCCTGATGACACGGTCAGAGCGTCCACCGATTGGTGAACGCGACGATCTCGTTGCGGTACACCACTTGCCGACGACCTCGCCGACCGCCGATGACCTGCGGGAATGGGCAGCGCTACGGGCGCTCGGACACGCTGTGGACTCCCCCGTCGATCTGGAGTACTGGAAGTCCATCCCCTACTTCGCAAGCTTCATGGACGGGTACAAGACCGCCGACAAGGTCAAGACGGCGCTCGAAGGCGCCGCCTCGAGCACTGTCGCTGACCTTCTCGCGTCGACGCGATCACTGGATCGCCAAGCTGTCGAGGCGTACGAGCAGATCGACCTCGGGAACGGCCACCTTCGCGCGCTCGCCGACGAGACGCTTGGCCGGGGCTGGTGGCAGCTGCTCTGGGTTCCTCCCACGATGCCGTACCTTGAACCGGGCCCGATCTATGCCCCGCTCTCCGACGGCTCGGTCACGAAGCGGGTGCTGTTCTCCGCGTGGACGGGAGTACCGACAGCGATCGCCGCCCTACTGAGCTACGAGGCTGACCGGCTCGCGGCCGGCGACCGCACCCTTCTGCGGGACAACACCCCCGACGCGCGTAAGGCAGTGGGAGCGCGACTGCAGTACCGGCTCGCCGATGGTAGACCCGCAGCGATGTCAACGCTCGCCCTGTTCTGGCCCCACCCTGCGCTCGCGGAGCTTGGCGATCCCCTGGCCGCAGCCCGAGAGTCAGGCACCCAGGTGCCGGCAGCGTCACTGGTTGAACGGATCGGCGAGCGACTTGACGCGGGGCCGGATACAGACCAGGTCGCCGATGCAGTGTTCTCGTATCCGGGGCTCTTGCCGGATTCTCTCCGCTCGGCGGGCGCCGAGCGCCTGCTCGAGTACCGCTCCGAGGAGGGCCGCTTCGCGGGATTGCTGGAGCATGTGAGGCTCGCGCTCGACACCGCGGGCATCGGAACCCACACGCATCCGGACCTCGCGCGAATCGCCGCCCATTCACCCGGCAACATCGCGTGGCGTGCGCTCCGCAGTATCGCCGGCCCCGACGTGACCGCGGAGGGTCTGTGGGGCGCGGCGTTCGAGCTTGTGCGCGGCATCCGGACCCTCTTCAACCGCACCGAGTCGACGGCACTACTGGTGACCCTGTACGGTGAGCAACCCTACTGGCGCAGCGTCATTGAGTACTGCGCGGACGGAAACCTGCAGGCCGTGATGGACGAGTACCTCTTCCAGTTGGTCAGCGAAGGCGGCGGCGCGGAACTCGACGACGATGGACTTGCCGCGTTGGCGCGACGGGCTGTCGAGTCGATGGAGCTTCGCCCTGCACGCTACGTCGCACGAGACAACACACCCGAGCGCGGCGAGATCCCCATGATGGCGAGGTTCGCCCTCCGTTACGGCGGCCGATTCTCGTCCGACGCCGACGAAGCCGCTGGCGTCCGTCAAGGAGAAGTCCGGGCCGCCTTCAACAGCCCATTCGCCCCCTTCGTTCTCGCCTCGACCAGTGTCGGCCAGGAGGGCATCGACTTCCACTGGTGGAGCCACTCGATCCTGCATTGGAATCTTCCCTCGAATCCGGTCGACTTCGAGCAGCGCGAGGGACGTGTGAATCGCTTCGCCGGGCATGCCGTGCGCAAGAACGTTGTCGAGCATCATTGGAACGACGTGCTGCTCTCGAACGACGTCAGAGCGTGGCGCGCAGCCTTCGACGCGGCGGCAACGTCATCGAACGAGCTCGGGGAGTTCTCTCCATGGTGGATGTACCCGGGGAGTGCGCGCATCCATCGGGTGATCGCGCACTACCCGCTGAGTCGGGACATCGCGAAGTACGAACAGCTGCGAACCGCCCTGACTCTGTATCGCCTAACCCTCGGCCAGCCGCGCCAGGAAGACATGGTCGAGCTGCTCGCCAAGAAGGGCGTTGACGGTGAGGCGGTCCCCACGATCGACCTCCGGCCGCCTGTGCCGTGAACGCGGATAGGCTACTCGCCACGACCTTGTGTTCGTCCGGATTCGTTCGGGCGACCATGTCCCGCGCCGCTCACGAGAGGCTGGAAGTCGTGGCAGCCGGAACGATTGGCATGTTGGAGCGCAGCACGGTGATCTCAGCGATTCCCGTGTCGTGCTCGATGAGCTGCAAGCGTGAAGTTCGGGCACCACGGAGCCTTCCGTCCGTCATTCGCTGAACAGTACTGTGAGCGCATGACACTCGGTCCCGAGATCCTTCTCCTCATCGCCCTGTACGTCGCAGCCTTCGCGGTCGGTCTCGCGATCCTGTACTGGGTGATCAAATCCGCCGTGTCGGCAGCGCTACGCGATCCTCTTGTTGCCGATGTCTGGGCGGTGCGGCTCCTCCAAGTTGCAGATCGAGGCAAGACGCCTCCAGAGGCATAAATCCCAGACTCGAATACCTACCCGAACGCGGTGCGGGCCATCGTGCCACGGACGTTCCCGAGCCGCGCGTCACATGTCACGAGCGTGGCATTCGTGAGTTCGGCAAGTGCCGCGTATCCGGCGTGGTCGGTTGTCACGTCCGCCCGCAGCAGGGCACTGTCGGCATCCGTTGTCACCGACGCCCCTCGTGCACAGCGGCGACGATCTCGTCCGTGGACAGGGCGGGATTCACACTGGCGGCCAGTCGCCCACGCGCCGCTGCTTTGGCCGGGGTTGGCGTGCTCGCGATGCGGACGAGCTCCGCGCTCAGGAACTCCTGCAGCGACCTGCCCGACCGCGCCGCGCGGGCAGCGAGCTCGTCGCGCACCTCGTCGGGGACGTTGCGGATCGTGATGCTCACCGGCATTGCATCACGGTAGGCGCGGATGCCTGCGTCCTGCATCCACTCCTCCCCCGCCTCGGTCTTGTTCTCTCGGATCCCCGGCTCACCCGGCCTGCGATCTTGCTACTTCGGTAGCATCGAAGAATGGTGCACGTGAAAGTCAGCCTCAGCCTCAGCACCGATGACCTCGCGTTCCTCGACGACCAGACCCGAACCGGCGTCTACTCCAGTCGGTCCGCGGCGGTGCAAGACGCCGTGCGGCTGCTGCGCGAAGAACGACTCGCGGATGCCTATGCCGACGCCTTCGCCGAACCTGCCGATGATGCGTGGGATGCGGCATCCGGCGACGGGCTTACGCGGCAGTGACAGATCCTGTCCGCGCGTTGCGACGCGGTCACGTCGTGCTCGTCGATCTCGATCCAGCCGTCGGATCCGAAGCCGCGCGAGCTCGCCCGGCCATCGTTGTCAGCAACGCGACGGCAAACCTCAGCGCTGCGCGCACCGGGCACGGGGTGATCACGGTCGTGCCGGTGACCCCGAACATCTCGAAGGTTCATCCGTTTCAGGTGCTTCTCTCGCCGGAAGAATCGGGACTCCCCCGGGCCAGCAAAGCCCAGGCAGAACAGGTGCGCACTGTATCGATTTCGCGTGTGAGCCGCGTCACTGGCCGTATCACGGGCGAATCACTCGGCGCGCTCGACGACGCCCTACGGCTTCATCTGTCGTTGTGAGCCAGCGAGGTCGGCGCGTAACTCATCGAGGGTCACGCGGGTGCCGTCATCCTCAGCCTTGGCCTGCCGGTAGGCGGCAACGTCCTGGGCCCTCTCGAGCGCTTCGAGAGCCTCCGCGTTTGTCACGCGACGACGAGGGGCTCGACGTCGTGGCTCTTGCCTTCGAGTTCGCGGGCGAGGTCGTAACTGGTCTGCATCGCCATCCAAGCGCGGGCCGTCCCGACGCCCGCGCGCTCGAGACGGACTGCGAGGTTCGGACTCACCCCGGAATGTCCGTGGATGACACGACTAAGCGTGACGCGGGAAACGCCGAGTCGTGCGGCCGCTTCCGCGACAGTCAGCCCCAGTTCACCGAGCACGTCCTCGCCGATGATCTGCCCGGGGTGCGGTGGGCTCTTCATCATGATGCTCCTCCTCTAGTGATAGTCCTGGTAGTCGACGAGCTCGACATCCTGGCCGACGAATCTGAAGGTCACTCGCCAGTTACCGTTGACCCAGATCGACCAGTGGCCAGCGAGGTCGCCCCTCAGTTCGCGTGTTCGAAATCCTGGGATCGCGAGGTCCGCGGCCGATTGCGCCACATCGAGGAGACCCAGGATGCGAGAGAGCTTCGGCGCGTGTGCCGGCTGCACGCCCCTCTTCGAGCCTGACTCGTAGAGCGCCTGGAGTTCCTTGTGTCGGAAGCTCACGATCACCGTCTCAATGTATCGCGTATCGCATCGCGATACACGGATCATTCGCGACAGGGCTCAACCAGCGCGGGGCAGCGGGTGCGTTGGCGGCGCGTACCCGACGGCGAACTGGCGATCCCGAGGCGTGAGAGCCCGACTCAGCCCACCCACACGGTCGAGAGCACGAGCGCGGCGGGCGCCAGAGGGATGGCCCAGCCGAGGAGCGCGTCGGTGCGGCATCCGTCTGTTCGTTCGATGTCGCGGCGGGCGCGCCATCCGGTCACGACCCAGACGGATGCCGAGGCCGCCAGCACGAGCAGAGTCACGACGCGAACGGATGCCGCCACCTCGAAGCCTGCCAGGAGTGTCGCTGCATCAGGTTCGCAAACAGGACATGAATCGGCGATGGATCCCGCAGAGCGAGCGGCCGCGTTTCGCGCATCACCGACGGCTCGATTCAGCGGCGGCTCAGTGACTCCATCAGATGGGCCCACCTCGCCGTTGCTACCAGCGCGACTTTCTCTGCGCCGCCTTGTGAGCGCGATCCCGCTCAAGACCTCGGCCCAGATCGTCTCGGAGCTTGCCGAATCGATTCATCAGGTCTGCTTTCGCGTCCTTCCCTGGGTATCCGATCTTGAAGAACTTGTCGGATGCTTCTTTCCAGGCATTCCATCGATCAGTACGGACGTCCGCGTGCGCGATCCGCTCAAGAACGTAGAGCTGATGCTCCATCTCGCGACGCGCTCGGTCGCGCTTCTCCTCTTCGCGTTTGCGTGCGGCCTCAACCTTGCGAAAATACTCGGCCTTCGCTTCGTCGTGCCGCTGCTTCAACACCTCATTGATGCCCTTGCCTGCATAGCCCGCTTTGAAGAACTCACCGGAGATGTTCTTCACGCGCGTCGTCGTCTCCCACGAGGTCGACGAACCGTTCGCGATCGAACGCAACTCCCCCACCAACTGTTCCTTGCGCGACTGAGCTGCCTTCTGTGCAGCCTCCCGCTCTGCGGCAGCGCGTGCCCACTCAGCGCGGCGCGCATCCTGTTCTGCGCTCATGTCTCGATCCCTTCTCTCGTATCACCACTCCAACTGAGACCGCGTCAGGGGACGAAGTAGCCTGCAATCGCAAAGAGCCCAACCGCGATTCCGAGCAGTCCGAGCCCCGTATAGAAGCGACGGGGACGCTTTGCGGTAAATCGCTTGTGCGTGAACAGCCAGCGCACCAATACATAACCGCCGATCACGGCGCATACGGCACCCGCGACAGACAACAACTCAGCCATGGCGCCGCCTTAGCCGATCAGTCCGGTGACGACGGTCACGAGGGCGAAAGCAACGCCGCCACCGATGAGCAGCACCAGAGACCCCATGAGAATCCGGAACACCGTGTAGGACTTTGGAACTTCAACGCTCATTCGTGCGCATCCTCACTTTGTCGGGACAATTGGGTCGTGGTGCGCCGCCGCATCCTCAACGGGCGCCGGCTGTGCAGCGACGGGCATGAAAGACAGCTTCAGCCGCTTCTGCGCGAGCGCCCAGTCGATGACGCGGACCGGGTCACGGCTCGGATCCAGAGCCTCGCGGTCTCGCGACTCGACAGCGAAGTAGCTGATCTTCTCGAAGTCGAGCTCTGCTCCACGCAGCAAGTTGTCTGCACCGTGGTTGAAGAGCAGTTGGCGCACAGCGCTGGCCTCCCTCAGTTGCGACCACTCCGGCACCTGCACGAGGAGGTCTGCCTTCGACACAACGACAGCGAGCGCTTTGTCCTTGAGGCGACCTCCCGAGGCCTTGAAGCGGTCGACGACGCTCGCGTATGCACCGCCGATGTCGCCCGTGCCCACGATCGTTTGCCCAAGGTCGACCCCGTTGCGTTCGATCACATCCCGCACCTCCGGCAACATCAACGGATCGATGACGAAGACCCATCCGGTGGCACTGTCGATATAGGTGAGAGCCTGAGCGGACTCCCAATCGACGAAGAACTCGCCTGCCGCATCAACGAGCTGGATATCGTGAGTGGATCCGCCGCGGGATGCCTCGAATGTCATCACCTCGGGCCGGCCAGCGAACGCGGTCTTCGGAAGCAACTCCGCCGTGCTGGCGAGCGACGCGAACTGCGTCGCCGCGGGATTAGTCGGTTCGAACGCTCCCCCGGCGCCCAAGGCGTAGTCCTGCATCCCAACGACCGCGCTTGCGAAGAAGGTGGTCTTTCCTGCTCCGACCGGACCGACCACGGGAATCAACACGGTCGGTCGCGCGCCCGCGGTCGCCGACAACTGACCATCGCAATAGGGACATACCACCTCGAGGTGCGCTTTCGCAGCACGAGTCGCCGTCGTCGGGAGCCTCGACCCGCACTCGCACGTGCGGGTAAGTATTCCCAACGGGCCGGGCTGCAGCAGTCGATGCGCTCTACCGCACGTTGCGCAGAGGTAGCCCGGCGTCAACGTTGTGCGATAACACGTCGGACAGACCAGTTCCTTGCTCGCCCTGCGGCGAGACGACCGCTCGGTCGCGCCGTACGCGGCACCCCCCGCTCGCGCCAGGTAGGTGGTGGCCGTCATCACGAGCCACAGCAATCCGATGAAGATCGCGCCTGCAAGCGTTTCCAAGACAGCGAACAACGTGATCGGTAGCGCGACCGTCGGGATCATGAAGACGATCACCGGGACCCACCACAACCACCTTGAGAACCCCTTGGAACGGAGCCACAGAGCACTGACCCACCGCCAAGGAAGTTTCAGAGCCGCAAGGTTGAACCCGATCATCCATGCCGCAACAGCCTTGAAATCGCGTTTCGCCTGATAGGGGAAATACAGCGGCCACGCGGGATCCCAACCGTGCGCAGCCATCTCTCCGGACGGCCTCGCGCCCAGCACCCGTCCGCCGACAACCTCGGCCGGTGTCGCAAGGTCGCCGTCGATCCCGCTCAGCCCCTTGTTAACCAGAAGGATGAGCGGCAAGATCGCCGCGACGGCGTATGCCCCTACCGCAGCGATCGCGACCAGCGGCACGATCGCGAACGTCGCGATGAGAAACAGAAGGAATCCCAACGCGACAATGTAGGCGCCAAGGAGGAAGAGAGCGAGGAAGAGAAGAATCAGGTAGGGCACGGACGCATTCCTTTCACACGGGATAAGTCACAGTTCGCGAGCATCAGAACCCACTCATGAGCGGTTCTTTCTCTTGAGACCTGCCGCCATCTGCCGCATATCGTGCGCCAGCGTCTTCGCAGTCGACGTCGTCGTCGCGGGCTGGCTGGGACTCGCGAGCGGATCGAGCCCGCGAGAGGCGACCGGGCCGAGGCCGATCGTAAGAATCCGCACCCTCTGGGATCTGAGTCGTGATGCTGCCGCCTCGGCGTCATCCTGATCCGTCAGAGACCCATCACTGAAGATCACGCACACCTTGTCAGTGGCATCGGAGTCCATCAGCATGCGCTCGGCGAGCGTAAGCGCTGGCACGAGTTGCGTCCCCCCGCGTGCGGTGGCAGCATCGAGCGCTCGGTGCACCCTTGCGGCATCCCTCGTCGGGTGCACGGCGTCGAGAATTTCATGGTCCCAGAGCACGAGCCCGATCGAATAGCCTCCCGCGACCGCATCCTCGATGAAGCCGCGACCACCCCGCTGCGCCTGCTCCAGCGGATCCCCAGACATCGAAAAACTCACATCGATGCACAGCACCACCACCCCGGATCCGCCGAACCGGGTCTGCAACGCGGCGAGGTTGGATCCTGGCGGGTACTCGGTAACCCCTTCGGCAGAAAACGTCCTCTTCATCCACGACGCCACGTCACACCAACCTCAATCCCGCCACGACCGATCCCTGAGCACTGACCTCGGCGTCGTCGAGCACACCGTGCAAGAACGCCTCCACCTCGAGCTGAATCGGGCGCTCGCCGTCTGCGGACTCGACGGTGATTCGGCCGTCGACGGCAACCGAGATGCGCAGGCGTACCGGACTGCCCGCCGGGCGGGCGGGGATCCCAAGGATCTCCCCTTCGAGCAGCAATCGGTTGTCACCCGGCTCGATCGACTCCCGTACACCGGCCTGTTCGTAGATCTGAATGCGAGCCCGGTCTTGAGCGTCCACGACAGTCGCGACAAGGTGCTCGAAGCCGATGATGGGCAACGGCGTGTTCGCCTTCAGCACGTGATGCACATATGGTTCCTCGCGAAGCGGCTCACCGCTGCTGTGCGTGAGCACGCCGAGCGATTTCGGAAGCACAGATGTAATCCGGGTCACGCCGCCCGCGCCAGGGCGCACCTCGGCGGGGCCGAGACGCGGAACTGCCGCATCAGCCAACTGCTCGGCGAGTACCGCCGCGCCTCGGGCAACTGCCTTGTCAGGATCGGCAAGCTTTACCGGTAGTTCACATCGCGTCTCGAGTGAGCGCCGCACCATCGGCATTCGAGTCGACCCGCCGACGAGTAACACCTGATCAACCGGCGGGGCACCTGCCGCGGATGCGGCGGCCCGAACACGGTCGACGGTCTCGAGCGAGCGCAAGACGAGGTCTTCGCTCACACGCTCAAAGTCATCTCGCGAGACTGCCAGCTCAAGCGTTCTCCCATGCAAGTACACCCGCTCCGTGACGGCGCTGTGCGTTGTGAGGCGTCGCTTGAGCATCTCGGATGCCGCACCGATCAGGCCCATCACTTCGTCGTCGTATCGAAGATCACTCCCATCCTCGAGTTGCTCGACTTGCTCCCAGAGCAGGTCCTCGATGCGCGCATCCCAGTCCAAGCCGCCGAGCTGGGTGTCACCGTCCACCGCCCACACGCGCGGCCGACCCGCGTGCATCCCCACCACCGCAACATCGAACGTCCCGCCGCCGAGGTCGTAGACCAGCGAAGTGAGGTGCGGTTCGTCAGCAAGTCCATATGCGTAGGCCGCGGCTACGGGTTCAGCGAGCAACTCCATGCACCGCACACCGGCAATACTGGCCGCAGCAAATGTTGCCTCCCGCTCACCGACTCCGAAGTAGGCGGGAACGGTTACGACGGCACTGAGCTCAGCCGCACTCACTGAGAGAGCGGCCGCCGCATCTTCGGCCAGTCTGCGCAGAATCACTCCCGAGATCGCCTCGGGAGTGAACTCATTGCCGTGATAGGAGAGCGGAAACTGACGTCCCATCTGACGCTTGATCCCGACGACAACGTTCTCCGCATCGTCGGCAAGGTGGTCCTTCGCACGGTCACCGACAAGCACCGATCCGTCAGATGCGAAATACACCACCGATGGGGTCAGCTCCTTGCCGTCGGCGCTCTCGACCACGACTTCGCCGTGTTCCGGCGAGCGGTGTATCACGCACGAGTACGTTGTGCCGAGGTCGATTCCTATACTGCGGCTCATCGATGCCCCCTCTGAAACCACGACGACGGGTCACGCCAGGAGGGCGTCGACTCGGGAGAGAACTCGGCGAATACGAGATCCACGATCTCGGCCGTATGCGGCTGCTTCTTCAGCGCACGCACATGATTGCGATGTGCGTCAAAGTGAGCCCGCATCGCACCTCCGAGCTGAGTACGAAACTCGCCGCTTGCGACAGCGAAAGCACTGCAGGCTTTCTCCGCCGCGGCAAGAGCATCATCGGCGCTGGTCTCGACCCGCAAGAAGGCGTCCATCGTCGGCCGAGAGAGGCCACCGAGCGCACGAGCCGCGTTCACAGCGGCGGCACGATCCGCAGCACAAACGAGCATCCCTCCGACGGCGGCCAGATCATCTAGTGCCCACACGCGAACCTGCGCGTCGGCGTTGCGCAAGGCGTTGTTCGGCACGACGTCGAGATCGCTGACGACGTGCACCCACGCAGATCGAGCCTCGATGAGCCGCTCGGTAAGTTCGCGAACCGCGTGAGGGAGTTCTGGACCGGACGTGCGCGCCACGATGAGCGCGTCGAAAACCGGCCCCCAGAGGGCGGGCACGCGCGGACCCTCTGCGGTCGGCGTCGCCACGAGGTCATCCCGGATCATCCCGACCAGCGCAGCTGCGCCGGCATCGTCAAGGCCCACCGCTTGCACGATCGCACCCCAGAGCACAGTGTCCACAGGTTGCGCGGTATCACGCGAGAGTATGCGCCAAGACTCTCGAGGGACAGACCTCGCGTGCGCAGTGCGGAGCGCTTCGACCCGCGCAGTTGGCTGCATGGTCGCGATCTCACGAGCGCGGAACCAACCGTCGAGGGGCGATTCAGGCACCGCGCCCAGCGGCGACCACATGCCCTGCATTAGTGCATCGAGCTGTGCCGGCGCCCCCGCCGCGAGCTGCTGACCAACCTTCTCGGCCGTGAGCCGCTCGATCAGCGCGCGCCCATACCAGCGCGTGCTTGCGGCTCCCAGGGACGGGTTCGCGGCCCACTGTGCTGAGATTCGCTCCGCCGCTGGGCGCAGCAGGGCCTCCTCTATGTCGAGTCCAAGACGATCGGTCGCGCCGAAAAGCGCCGTAAGCTCGCTCTCGGGAGCCCCGGCAAGCACCGTCGCCCACGCTCTAGATGCTGCATCCCGCGCGTCGATATCCGGCCAGACGAGAGGTTCGCGCGGCTGCGCGAGTGGCGCCGCGAACGCCCCAGCGAACTCTGTCGCCCCCGCGAGTGCCTCAAGGGTCGGGCCGGCAACTCCCGCCGCGACCCCAGCGAGACCGACGGCAAGGCCGCCGGTGATCGCTTTCGCAGCCAACGCGAACTCCTCGGCATTGCGGGGCCGGTACTGCGCGACAGCGTCAAGCAGGTCATCCTCGTACATTTCGATGAGATCGCCGCGACCGGCAGCTGCAAGCGCGGCCACGACGTGCACAGCGGTGCGCCAGTCACGCTCGGCCGCGCCGGTTCCGCCATCGATCAAGAGGTCGGCGGCACGCGCAGCGCCCGCATCACCGAGTACGGCCAGCCGCTGGGTAATGTCGATGCCTTCTGCCGCACGCAGCGCTCCACCCTCGATAAACCATCGCACAGCCTCCCGCGCAAGCAGAGACGCATCGATCGGCCCGATTTCGTGGGAAGCAGGGGCGATCCAGTACGCGGATGGAGACTGCCGCCAGTCGGCCGGGCGGAGCAGTTGAACCAGCTCTGGGTGGACACCGACGACCTTGAATGATCCTGCCCAAGGCGATGCGTGAAACACGCGAAAGGTCAGGCGAGCTACGGCCTCTCCGCCGAGGAACATAGAGCCCAGAGCGATCCAGCGCAGCACCGTTGTGAGGTCCTCGTGCTCGATGAACACCCTGCTGCCCTCCTCGGCGAGGGACCGCTGGAGCATCGTGACGAATCCTGCCAACGCGGTCAGCGTCCATGGGTCCTCGCGGGCGAACCTCTCGATCGCCTCCGCATCGAGCGAGGGAGCGATCTGAAGTGGTGTCACCCACGCGTCCCTGACTTTCGATGCGGCCTTCTCCAACGTCCACTCGGACGCCGCCATGAGCTGGGCGGGCGAGTACGGAACGAAGTCATCGACATCATCGGTCACAGCAGCTTCGGTCAGCTGGTTGCCGGGACGGCCGTTCGCAGTGAGCCCAAGCGCCCGCGACTGCGTGAGATACATCCGCCCTTCACGCACGGCATACGTGCACTGGAGCGGATGCGAGAGCGGGTCGCCGCCGTGCGCCGCCGCCCACATTGGCGCGGGTACGAAGTTCAACTCCCCTTGCACAACGGCCTGATCCTGGCGATCGAACCCCGCAGAGACCGCCTGGAACTGGAAGCCGTCGCTAGAGTTCACCGACTCCGCTGCTGTGACATCAGTGAAGGTCGCGACCTCGAAAGCCATCTCAGCTCTGCTTCCTCAAGAATCCGCGCTCTGCGAGCAGCCACAGGAACGGCTCTGCGACGCGATGGGGCAAACGACCGCGGGCATTGATGACGCCCGCTCGGTAATCCGGCTCAGCGCCCAGCGCCGACGCTCCGAATACGCGGTAGGTGTCGTAGTTCTGCTCTAACGAGCGGAGCAGACCGTCGCCGCCCCACCGCGCGATGAGCGCCGCCATGTGATCGTGCAACGACTTCGACTCGGCTTCGTCAAAGAGCGGAAGTTTCGAAGCGGGCTGTCTCAGCGGATGGTTGTGAGGTATCTCGTCAAAGAATGCATCGATCTTCGAGACGACAACGGCGACCGGGACCGGGATCTTCTTGTTCTGCTTCACGGAATGGCTCATACGCAGCACTGCCGTGAGAGAACCAAGTACCGCCTCCGGGCCGTCGGATGCAGACAGCGAAACGCCGCGATCGGCAGCCCGCGCGGCGTTCTCCGGAAACGAGAAAGGGTCCAGAAGGAGGATCACGCCCGACACCTGACCCAGATAGTGGATGCTCAGCGCCCGGTCCTCTGAGGCAAAATCCTCTCCGGCGTTGTCGTAGAATGAGAAGATTGTCGAGCGTGTACGGCCGTTCTGCGCATAGCGCCATTCATAGACCGCTGGGGCCGACTTCTGCCCCACCTGGGTCTGCTGCGGCAAGAGCCCGCCCTCATGCGCCATCTCAGCATTGAGGTCCTGCAAGACTTTCGCGAGCCCAGTCCCCCCGCCGGGGTTGTCGATAGCCGCGTCGAACCGGCGCGCGACAGTCTTGGTCAGTTCGCTGTGCAGCGCCGACAGCATTACCGTCTTCCCGGAGGCCCGCACCCCTACCAGGCCGAAGAGCGGCGACTCCGCAGTGATCGAATGTGGAAGCATCGAGTGGCAGCTCGGACAGCATCTCACTGCCGTACGCGCACCACAATCAGCGCACGTTGCGCTATCGCGACCCGTGACTGCCGCGCCACCAGCCTGGACGATCGGCATCGTCGGTGTGCCGTCGCCAAGAAACTGCATTCTGAACGTGTCCGGCCGAGGCGTACACGCCTGGCGGCCCGCCTGCGTCTGGCCCGTGCACCGAAAAACGACGCGGTTCAAGTCGAGTTCGTTATAGCAATAGGGACAGGGCACCTTTGACTTACTGAATATCCCCATTGGTCAGCCCTTCATCTGGTCGGTCGGAGGGTCGACGAGATCCGCGGAGGATGACCCATCAGAAAAGACCCGCACCCAGAAGGGCGAGGGCAGCTTTGGGAGCGCGACTTCGAGTGTCGCCGCCCGGCCGGCACGCAGTTCGAGTCGTTCTCTCGCGCGGACGTCCCCGTCGGCTGGGCTCGTCGGCATGAAAGGCCCGGCGGCGCAGACAACGAGACAGTCGAGGGGTCCGGAGTACTCACCTGGGTCGAGGCGAACCTCCACGGACGGCGCTTTGAACATGCCCTTCTTGATCGTGAGTCGATAGCTGACCGACATTCGGTCTTGGGCATGAGCCACCGCTACGGGCGCAGAGACCCACTCCTCGTCGGCCGACTTAATCACGGTCGCCACTCCGATGTCGGTGACACCGTCGCCCGGACTGATCACAAATCCGCCGTCAGCCCGATACTTCGCGCGGGTGACGCGCGCGGTCCTATCCAGCCCTCCCCGATGCCAGGACACCTGCATGAGGTAGTCGCCGTCCGGCCACCGCCACGAGAGCTTGACCGTATCGCCGAACTTCTCTGCCACACACTCACGAACAGTCGGCGCGGAGCCGGCAACAACACCCGGCCCGACGACGCCCACGTTACCTTCGAACGTATAGGGCAAGAAGATCTGGACCCCGTCGTCGATGGCATAGCGGCGAGTTACCCCGCCCCCACGTTCACTGCCGCCCGGGAGGGGCTGGATGCGTCGGCCACCCGCTGCCGCAAAGTGATCCGGCGTCGACAGCGCACTCAGCTGTGAGCGCTTCGCGACCGGGAAGGTCCAGATCTCGGTGCGATAGCCCGCAACCTCGGTCCACGAGATCTCCACCTCGTGCTGATTCGGGTCTTCGACCGCCCGCACCTGGAAGTCTGCCACTGGGGCAATGGACCCCTTTGGAGTGGCGTCGACCTGAGCTGGATCAGAGTTGACCCGCACTCCTGCTGCTACATACACAGCCCGCACGAGGTACACGTACTTCATCCCGGTCGTCAGACCTGAAACAGTCAGAGTCCGGCCCTGCGGGACGGTGAAAAACTGGGCGGTCCCTTCGGACGTCTCCTGCCTGATTTCTGCTGCGATCGCTTCGTCAGGCATATCCCACGTCAGCGACACCTCCGAATCCGTAACCACTGCCATCAGGCCGCTAGGAGCCGGCGTGATCATCAGCTCTGCGGATGCGGGGTCTGAGAACTGCTGACCATCGCGTGTTGCGAACACCGAGTAGCGGGCTTTGCGACCGATCGGAGGAGCCGTGTCAACCGCCGACGGTGCCGTGACGGAGTGTGCGACGACTACACCGTCAGAAGGGGTATTCGCGACGCTGCCGTCCGTCCGCACAACTGTGTAGGAGACGTTCCGGTCCGCTACGGCCGGCCACGACGCCAGCACGGATGTCCCTTCGGCGCGAAGCACCGGGGTCTGCGGCGCTGCTGGCGGCAGTGCCTCTAGTTTCATTCGAAGATCGCTGTCGCCGGCGTCTATCGCAATTGCATCCGTGAGAGCACGCGCGGCAGTCGCAAAGTCTCGGGCCGCGAGCGCACGATCGTATTCCTTCCTGGCTGTCTCCTTCTTGCTGACTGCTTCCTGCAATTTGGAAACGGCCACGGCGCGCTCCGCGGTGTCATCAGCCAGCTCGGGCAGCGTCTGCGCGAGGCGCTGCGCCTCCCCCAGAGAACCAGCGGCGAGCGCAGCGAGGATTTGAATGGAAGGAGCGGAGGGCGCCGATCCACCGCCAGCCGGCTGGAGCTTGGACACCACACGAGATGCGTCCGTTCTGCCGATTCCGCGGGCTATCAGTCCATCCCGGTTCTGCAGGCGTGTTCCGCCCTGCCGAACAATGGATGTCGCCTGCTCGAAGAGGACTGCGGCCACGAGCTGATGGAGTGCCGCATCGTCGCTGCACTGCGACTTGATGAGCCCGAGTGCCTTTTGGGCTTGCTGAACGGCGTTCGAGTCCTTTGCCGTCTCGCTTCGGTGGTGTGCTGCGTGCACATCAGCGACGGTCAGACGGCGCTCCCCAATGCGCAGATCATCAATGAATGAGATCTTGTCGGCGCGATCTGGAAAGACCAGCAGATCTCCGATAGTCCTGAACTCCGGGTGTGAAACGATGCTCGACAACACCTTCGGTACGGCGGCTGCGGGAGGCTCGAAGTCTGCTTCGACAGACATCCCCGCGGCCTCCGCAGCCCGCCTCAACTCGTCGACCGGCACGTCCGAAAGGCCCGCTCCTCGAGCCAAACCCTCGAGATCGTCGGGCGTGACCACTCCGAGTGGATGATCGGCTTTGACACCCTCGATGAACGCCGCGACGTGCCCCGATCGCGCTTTGGCCTGCGCAGTAGCCTGGCCTGCCCAGAACTCTGCGCGCTCGAAGTCGAGCGCAGCGACCTTCATCGCCTCAAGCAACTGGCGCAGGAGCGCAGCTGACGGCGGGTTACCACCCCACTTATTGAGCGTGGTTTCGATCGATCGAAAGTGCGCAGCGAGGTCCGCGTCCGCGGCGGAGGAGAGGTCGAAAAGCTTTGCCGGGTTCACTGGCGCGAGCGCTTGCTCCCCCGCGCCGGACTTGAGTTCCCGGATGGCTGACGCCACAGCGTCCATCCGATTCCGGTCCTTCGCGAGTGGAACGACGACCTGCGCCTTATAGGCCTTGAAGTCGATCGGCATCATGCAGAATTGGCGACGGCGCCATCACGAGCGGAGGCTCAGGCCAGAGACCTGTGCCTTTGCAGCCGCCACGGCGTCACGAGACAACACTGCGGTTTGCACCTCGATGAGCTCAAAGTTCCCGCTGGCAGGATCGGTCACTTTGCACTGCACGAGTCCTTCCGCAGTCACTGCGAAGTCGATGTGGATCGGGGAATTCCGAGGCAGCGGCGGTACCGACAGATCGACCGACTTCAGCTCTTCGTTGCTCTCTGGATCCTCGGATTCTTTCTCGCCGCGCTGCTCGTAGATTGAGAGCGCCACCGAGGTCTGGTTGTCGGAGAGAGTGGCAGCCTCGATGCTATCTGCGGTCATGGGAATGGCATCGTTGCTGTGCGCAATGAAGCTGATGTAGCCCGTCTTGTCGTGCTCGTCACGGAAGAAGCGAACGCCCAAGGCTTTCGAGATGACGTTGGACACCTGCAGCGTCGACGCCCCACCCAGGTAGTGCTTGGGCGTAGCGGTCGCCTGCTCTTCGGAGGCACTCGCAGTCTCACCATCAGTGGAGAGCACCTCGTCAACCGCGGTCTGACCGTAGATCGCCGCACCCTTGGCCACGGCGAGGTCATAGTCGGTCGGGATCGGTTCGAGCCCGAGCTGCTCTTTGAGGGCCGCGGCAACCATCGGCATCCGCGATGATCCGCCAACGAGGAGGAACTTGTCGACCGTCAGCCCTGGCCGCTTGGACTCGGCGAGAGCGGTTGCGCGGCGACAGATCTCGATCGTCTGGTCGACAAGATACTTCGTAGAGTCTTCGAAATCTGCACGCGTGATCGTGATCTGCTCGTCGGCGCTGTTGTAACGGCACCGGACTGTCGCCGAATCGCGTTTGGTCAGCGACTGCTTCGTCTGCTCGGCATCCCTACGGAGTTCGCTGAGGAACGCGTCATCGTATCGGGGGTCGTCCTCGCCGAGCCCGGCCTGCGCGATGAACCTCTCAGCGATGAGATCTACGAGCGCCTGATCCCAGTCCGCACCTCCGAGGGTCCGGTTGCCGTCGATCGCGACGACCTCAACCTTGCCACCACCGACCTGCATGATTGTCGTGTCGAACGTGCCACCACCGAGGTCGTAGACGAACAGTGTTTGCGTCCGGTCACTTCCGATTCCGATCGACAGCGCTGCAGCGACCGGCTCGGTCACGATCCCGACCACCTCCAGGCCCGCGATCTCGCCCGCCTGCTTTGTGGCCTCACGTTCCTGAATGCCGAAGTATGCCGGCACGGTGATGACAACCTTCGTGACGTCCTCACCTGTCTCGATATTCGCCGCAGCGACGATCTCCTTCAGGATGAGCGCGGATACCGACTCGGGCGTATAGGTCGTTCCCCGATACTCCAGGGGATAGACCGTGCCCATATGACGCTTGATAAGGGCTGCCCCGTTGTCTGGGTCGGCTACAAGCACTTGCTTGGCCTGCTTGCCGATGACGACGTTGCCCGATTCTTCGAAGTACGCAACCGATGGGGTGGTGAAGTCACCTTCGGTGTTGCGGATGATCTCCGCCTGGTCGAGGTCGTTGATCCGCGCGATCGCAGAGTAGGTCGTTCCCAGGTCGATTCCGTAGACCTTGTCGCTCAACTCTCGGACTCCTTCTGCTCGTGGTCGGTTACGTGTGGGATGTCTTCGGAGTTCTCCCCGGGCGAGGGTGGTTCAACTGTGGGAGACGGCGGTGCCGCGTAGGAGTAGAGCACGACTTGAGCGGGCACCGAGACGCGCCGGGCTCCAGAGAACGTGAAACCCTGCCGGATGACACGTTTAATTCGTCGATCCAACGTTGGATCGTCGGTGGGGACAGTGGCTGTGACGTGGTGAGCGGTGGCGTCAAACGGACCATCGGGCTCCGCTCCAACGGAATCCAGATCGATCAACCCCAGGGCTTCTTCAATCGCTCGGGCAAAGAACGCGAAGTCGTTGGCAGACTTCTCCCCCAGCTCGGCTGCGGCAGCGCGTGCGTCCGAGGCCTGCGCGTGCAAGCCTGCGAGCCGCTGGATCGTCGGGCGAAGCAACGCAAGTATCTGGTCGCCCTGTAGCTCGGTGATCCGTTCATTCATCGCGCGGATGATCTCTTCATGCCGCTCGGATCGTTCGTGAAAACGGGAGACCTGAGCTGTGAGTTCGTCGAGCTTCTCAGCGACCGTGTGCCAGTCCTGCTCGCTGGAGGCCAGTTCCTTCGCTGGCTTCGCTTCGGGCGTGGGCAGGGCCTCATCCGTCCCCATTAGAGGCAACCGTGTCGGGCTCTGAGGCAGCGAATCGGCACGAGGGCTGTCACGAGCACTGAGCGTCCTTCCGTCTTCGCTCTCCGCCGAGTTCGGGATCGGTCGGCGGTTAAGTGTCGAAACTAGGGGCCGCGGCTGCGGCGAATTGGCACCGTGCGGAGGTTCCGAACGATTCCGGACGATCCCGAATAGCGAGAACCTCGCCGAGTAATCCCGATCAACTACATCGGCACCAGCGCCCGCCGACGGTTGCGAACTCGGCGTCGATCCGCCCCTGAGAAAAGTCACCAGGACCTTCGACAGTTCCCATTCCTTGCGACGGCGTCTTGCCGAACGAAGCCGAACAGCGTCAGAGGACTTCGCTACGATCTCGATCAAGCCCGAGGATGTCGGCAGTGGAAAGTCCGGGGGGACACGCCATGCATATCGATGAACAAGCTGAGCAAGGCAGAGTGATGGACCGCCTCGTCGCGGAACTGCAACTGTTGAGGCTCAATGCCGGCGACGTGAGCTATTCGCAGATCGCGGACCGCGTCCGCGAACTCCGCCAGAACCGCGGCGAAACGGGATCGGCCGCTTTCGTCGGCCGCACCACGATCTACGACGCATTTCAGCCTGGCAGGCACAGGATCAGTCCGGACCTCATCGCCGACATCGCCAGCGCGCTGGGTGAGGATGCCGAAAGTGCCGCGCGGTGGCGGGAGTACTGCATCCGCGCACGGGCCGACGAGAACCAGCGACGGCGCGACGCGACATCCGACCCGGCACGCGCCGGGAGCAAGGATGGCGCCCACGCTCGCAGCGCCGCAGGTCGCGGCGCCACCGCGCTCGCACACACTCCAACGAAGCTGCCTCAAAGTTCGAGTAACAGCCAGGGGAACTGGCTCACACGAACGCTCGGCAAGCGCGGCGCGACCATCACCGTGCTGACGCTGATCGTGATCGCATGCGCGCTGGTCAATGTGAGCGGCTCACGGCTCGCCGTCGCGTTCGCTCTGCCTCTCTACCTGGACATGATCGGCACTGCGATCGCCGCGATCGCGCTCGGACCGTGGTTCGGCGTCGGCGTCGCGATCCTGAGCCACTCGCTCGTGGCGCTGCTCGCATGGGAATGGCAGGGTCTGCCATTCATGATCGTCAACATTGTCGGCGCCCTCATCTGGGGGTACGGGGTGCGCGCGCGGCGGATGGGCACAACCCCGCTGCGGTACTTCCTCCTCAATATCATGGTCGCGATCAGCTGCACGATCGTCGCGACGCCGATCATCATGATCGTGTGGGGAGGAGTATCCATCAACGAGGGTGCCCAGGGAATCGCTGCGAACCTGGTCACGCTCGGCCACGGTGTGATCGGCGCCGTGTTCTCGGCCAACATCCTCACCTCGATGATGGACAAGCTGATCGCGGGCTTCATCGCCATCTCGGTCCTTCCCTATGTCATCGCTGCGTTGCCCCCGAGCGCGCGAGGCATAGAGTTCATCCCCTCCACGATGCACTTGACGTTCCCGAAGGTTTTCACGCCTCTTCGCGGGACCGCCGTCACCTACCCGTGACGGCCGGAGAGCCTCAGCCCACCCACACCGTCGCGAGCACGAGCGCGGCGGGCGCGAGAGGGATGGCCCAGCCGAGGAGCGCGTCGGTGCGGCATCCGTCTGTTCGCTCGGGATCGCGGCGGGCACGCCATCCGGTCACGACCCAGACGGATGCCGAGGCCGCCAGCGCCAGCAGAGTCACGATGCGAATGGATGCCGACACCTCGAAGCCTGCGAGGAGCGTCGCGATCTGCGCGAACGCGATGACACCCCAGGGAACGATCGCGACTGCGGATCCGACGGCGAAAGCGGCGCCACCGAAGCGGCCGGTCGCGGCGCGGTGATCGTGGACGATGAGAAAGAGCGCTCCGGCGGCGCCCAGCGCGTAGATCGGGACGAGACTCGTGACCTCGGTGATGCCGTTGAGCTGGGCGACGAGGAACGTGCCGACGCCAGCGGGTTGCGAGTACTCGATCCAGCGCCAGGTGTGGCGGTCGGCCGCGGCATCCGTGGCGTGACGTCGGCGCAGGGCAGGGACGAGCAGCAGCAGGCGCATGGCGGCGACGAACAGCAGCAGTACGGCGATCGCTGCGCCCATCTGGACGCCGGGCAACACGACGGGCGTCGGGGTGACGACGATGATCATTCCGCCGTCGGCCGGTGCGATTCCGGGCGGGGTCAGGGTGAGCGTGAGGAGGGGCGCGAAGCCCGACTGCGTGCTCGAGGCGACGAGGGTGAGCACGGCGAGGATGACGGCGGCTGCCGCGACGGCGAGGTCGGTGCGCGGCACGGGTGGGGTGTCGGTCGGTGCGTCGGCGCGCGTGCGAGTGGGGTTGTTCATGCCACTCCTTTTCCGGGCCTAGGTGTGATGTCCAGGGACGT
>NZ_DCBW01000049.1:0-43976 GCF_002313585.1 Microbacterium sp. UBA1097
AAAACAACCTGCCTGGACATCACATCTAGGGCGTGTCTCATAAAGGCTGAGTGGTCTGGCTGAAACTCTGAAGGGGTGTCGCGTTTCCAGCTCCTCTCGGATGATCAGTGGGCGTTGATCGCGCCGTTCCTCCCGTCCCGGACGGGCCGCCAGGGTCGCCCGTTCTCGGACGCGAGGATGATCGTGGAGGGCATCATCTATCGGTATCGGTGCGGGATCGCGTGGCGCGATCTGCCGCGGGAGTTCGGCCCCTGGCAGACGGTGTGGCGATGGCATCGCAACCTCGCCGGCGACGGCACCTGGGACCGGATCCATCAGAGACTGCTCGCTGCGGCAGACCAGGACGGGAAGATCGGCTGGACGGTATCGGTGGACTCCACGATTGCTCGTGCGCATCAGCACGCGACCAACCTCACGCGCCTCACAGGGGGCTGGATCGAATTACACGAATCCGGCCGTCGAGCCGCCTGATCACGCGATCGGACGCTCCCGCGGCGGACTGTCGACGAAGATCCACCAGCTCGTCGACGACCACGGCCTCCCCCTGGTGATCGCGGTCGCACCCGGCCAGTCTGGCGACGCGCCCGCGTTGCTGCCGCTGTTGTCCAGGCTTCGGGTCGCGCGGCCGGTCGGGCGTCCGCGCACGCGCCCGGACGCGGTCCGTGGCGACAAGGCGTATTCCTCACGAGCGATCCGCAGTCACTTGCGCGACCGCGGCATCCGCGCCGTGATCCCGCAACCGCGCGACCAGCAGGCGCACCGGAAACGACGCGGGTCGCGCGGAGGGCGACCGCCTGGATTCGACGCGGTCGACTACAAGGGACGTAACGTCGTGGAGCGGCGCTTCTGCGACGTCAAGCAATGGCGGGGGCTGGCGACCCGCTACGACAAGCTCGCGGTTGTCTTCCGCGCCGCGGTGGTGCTCAACGCGGTGATCGCCTGGAGCCAACGATGTTTATGAGACACGCCCTAATACTACAGTCGCGTTTATGGCGTGTGTCCGCGGCGTAGATAATGGTGTCGTCGGGCGGTGTGTTGGTGTTTTCGGCGCCAGCGTGACCGGTGGAGCACTCGCGCGGGGTCGGCGGGCGCATTCAGCACGAGCGCGGCGATGAGGTGTCGGATCTCGGGCAGGCTCAGCTCGACGAGGTCTCCGTCTTTGTCTCCTCGAGCCCCCTTTTTGACCGGGTGACGGTGAGGAAGGCGTGGGCGAGCATGGAGAGCGTGATGTGCCGGTACCAGCCGGTGTACTGCCGGACTTGGTAGTGGTCCAGCCCGGTCTGCCCTTTCGCCGTTTGGAAGGTCTCCTCGATCGCCCATCTCGCGCCGGCGACGCGGACCAGCTCGCCCAAGGCGACGCGCTTGGGGCCGTGGCAGAGGTAGTACGCGAGCTCTGACGGGTCGGTGAGGCTGCGGCGGGCGAGGAGCCAGTACTCGGCATCCGGGTCGCGTTCCCCGTTGATCCGGGCGCGTGCCCACGCGTATCGGCGGTCGCCTTTCAAGCCCGCGCCGGCGGACCTGGTCCGCCACGCCGTGGCTGGGAGCTCGCCGATGAGCGCGTCGGCGCGGTACTCCTTCCCGAGGATCGACACGGTGGTCTTCGCGATCACCCGCTGGCTGGACGGCACGGCGAGCACGTACGACATCCCGCGATCCTCGAGCGCCTTGCGGAGCCGGTAGTACTGGCCGTAGACGGCGTCGCCAGTCACCCATGATGCGGGGACGTCGGCATCGATCGCGCGGGCCAGCATGCCCATCGCGAGCTCCGGCTTCGTCTGAAACCCGCGCTCCTTCGGGACACCGGCGCGGGCGCAGCGGGCACGGTCCTCGGTCCACGTCTTCGGCAGATACAGCTCCCGATCCAGGAACGTCCGGCCCGTGGGTGTCGAGTACGTCAGGAAGACGCCGACCTGCGCATTCTCGATCCGTCCCGCCGTGCCCGTGTACTGCCTGGCCACGCCCGCGGACCGGTCACCCTTCTTCAAGAACCCGGTCTCATCGACGATCAGGATTCCGGCACGGTCGCCGAGGTGCTCGACCACGTAGGAGCGGAGATCGTCACGGACCAGGTCGGGATCCCAGTCCGTGGTCGACAACAGCCGCTGCATCGGATCCGGCGTCACCTGACCGGCGTGCTCCGACAGCGTCCACGAGTTCTTCCGCTCCTGCTCCGACAGCAGCCCTCGCACATACGCGACAGCGTTCCGGCGCGGCTCCGAACGAGCGAACCGCGGCCCGATCAGACCAGCGACCTCATCCAGCTCCGCCGCCCACTCCCGCACATCCGCCACACCAATATCGTCACCCACCGCCAAGGGTTAACACGATCATCACCCACAACGGCGCCAACGCGCCGCACCACGCGAAATAAACGCGACTGTAGTACTAAGGCCACAGCAGGACTTCGTTGTCATCGACGGGGCGTCTCCAGGTCTGCGCAGCTGGACTTCTCGGTGGCATTCGATGGTGCTTCTCAGCGACGCCCGTCACAGCGCTCTGCCGAGCCTGCCCTTCCTGGGCGACCAACGGCGTCGGCCGCGTGTCGACGAGATGATCGAGTACCTGAGCTACGTCGAAGGCGATCTCGGCGTGAAGACCGTCTGGGGTGTGCGCGCGGCAGGCGTGGAGCGGCGCGGGTCCGGCTCGGTCCTGCACTTGTCGACCACGGAAGGTGAGGTGCAGACTCGCAACGTCGTGTGTGCGACCGGCGCATCCGCGCATCCGCGCATCCCGACATGGGTAGCGGATCTTCGGGTGCCCGGAGTCGTGTTGCATAGCAGCGAGTACTTGTATCCGCGTCAGGTACTTACGAGCGATGTGCTGATCGTCGGCGGCGGAAACAGCGGTGTTCAGTTGGCTCGCGAACTCGCGCCTTCGCACGCGGTGACCCTGGCTGTGCGCACGCCTCGCCGGCACCAGCCGGCAGCGCGCTACCTGCGCAGACAGTTCCTTGCTCGAGGTCCGCGACCGGAGCCGGTGTTCGAGGATAGCTACGAGCAGCTGCGTGACGCTGGGGTGAGGATCTGCCCTGCAGTGGCAAAGGCCGGGAAGAGCAGCGTCACCTTCGTCGACGGAACAGTGACGACTCCGAGCTCCGTGATCCTCGCCACCGGATTCGATCCCGGAGACGATTGGCTGCCGGACAGCGCCCGGATCGATCCTCCCCAGCGGGCCATGACCGGGATACCGGGCTTGTTCGTCGCCGGGATCCCCCAGTACGGCGGCAGGGGCTCCGACACCATCGCGGGGGTCTGGCGGGATGCCACGGCCATCGCCCGCCGCATCATCGAACGCCCGTGAAGAAAGCAGAACTCATGACATCCATCCGCCGCCGAAGGCTCTCGGCCTCTCGAACGTCGAGCAAGCGGCGCCGTGGTTTCGCCGCGTCCGCCAGCCTGTCTGCTCTGCTGGTCATCGGCGGAGCCGTTCTCGGCACGGCGAGTCCCGCCGCTGCTCACGATGAGCTGCTCTCCACCTACCCCGAGGCATCCGCGACCGTACCTGGCGCCCCGGCGGAGATCTCCCTCACCTTCACGGGCGAGCTACAGACGCTCGAGGGTGCCACGGTGATCGAGGTCATCGCAGAAGACGGCAGCAGCCTCGTCGACGGCGCTCCCGAGGTCCTCGAGGCGACGGTCACGCAGAACCTGTCCGACCAGCTGGTCGTCGGAGAGGTCACGGTGAGGTGGCGGGTGGTGTCCAGTGACGGACACCCGATCAGCGACGAGTACACGTTCACGGTGGAGACGACGGGGACGCCGACGAGCAGCCCCACGCCGACGAGCAGCCCATCCCCATCGGAGGAGAACACGGAGACCACGGCGCCGGCCGCGACGCCGACCGCCGAGTCCGGCTACGGCGACATCCACAGCCAACCGAGCACGGATCTCGATGCGCTTCCCATCCTGGTCGTCGCCGGGGGAGCGGCGCTCCTGGGCAGCGCAGCACTCCTGATGTTCATGGCCGGTCGCGATCGGCGCCGTCGGGATCGGGCGGCACAGCAGAAGAAGGAGAATGCCGATGAGTCCTAACCGGCCAAGACACCTCGCGGTCGCCGCCATTGTGGCGGCGGGGATCGTGGTGATCGATCAGGCCACGAAGGCGGCCGCACTCGCGACGTTGAGCGAGGAGACGCGGATCCCGCTCCTGGGCGACCTGTTCGGTCTCCAGCTCGCGTTCAATCCGGGGGCGATCCTCTCCCTCGGGTCCGGATTCACCGGTGTGCTCACCCTGGTCGGAGCGGGTGCGGTGGTCTGGCTGATCATCGCCGCGCTCCGTGCACGCACGGCTGGGCTCGCGGTGGCGTTCGGGTTCATCCTGGGCGGGGCGCTCGGGAACCTGATCGACCGGCTGTTCTCACCGCCCGGCTTCGGGGTCGGGCACGTCACCGACTTCCTCGCCTACGGGACCCTGTTCATCGGGAACCTCGCCGACGTCGCGCTCGGCATCGGCGTCATCCTCCTTCTCGGCATCACCTGGACCCGGCGGCGCAAGGTCGAGCTGGCTCCTTCGGCACGAGTGGAAGCAGGTGCCGCATGAGCGCGAAACAACGCACGCCGTCCACCTTCCAGCGCAACGCGCTCGCACCGGGGCTGCTCGCGGCAGCGGTGCTCTTCACCGCTCCGTTGTGGACCGGGGCCGGCCTGTTCCAGGTGGTGCTGTTCGTCACAGCGATCCTCGCGGCGATCGTGGCCTGGTTCGCGGGGCAGGCGCGCCAATGGTGGTGGATCCCGGTATTCGTCGCGGTCCTCGTACTGTGGAACCCGGTCGTGCCCTTCCCGTTCACGGGGCCGGTCTGGGCGGCGGCGCAGCCGGCCGCAGCCATCGTCTTCCTGGTCGCGGGGGCACTGATCAAGGTGCGTCGCACATGATCCGCCGGATGATCGCCGCAGCCACAGCAGTGCTCCTGGGCGTCGCCCTGACGGGGTGCTCCGCGAACGACTCCCTGGCGCAGCAATATCAGGAGGGGAACGAGAAGGGGTACATCGCCGGAGACTTCCGCGTCGTGGAGATCGCGGCGGGGGAGCGGGGCGACCCGGTCGTCTTCGAGGGCGTCACCGAGACCGGGGAGACGGTCTCCAGCGACGACTACCGCGGCGAGGTGCTGGTGGTGAACTTCTGGTACGCCGCCTGCGGGCCGTGCATCGTCGAAGCGCCGCTGCTCGAGGAGGTGTGGCAGGAGTACCAGGACCAGGGCGTGTCGTTCCTCGGAGTGAACACCTACGATCAGCCCGCCACGGCGCTCTCCTTCGCTCGGGACAACAACGTCACCTACCCCAGCGTGATCGACGTCAACGACGGCAAGGTCAAGCTGGCATTCGCGCAGGTCACCCCGATCCAGGCGACTCCGACAACGCTCGTGGTCGACAAGGAGGGGCGGGTCGCCGCGCGCATCATCGGGCAGCTGCAGAGCGCATCCATCCTGTCGACCCTCGTCCGCGACGCTCTCGGGGAATTGCCATGAACCCCGGCGATCTCGTCGCCGACGGGGCGCTGTGGGTCGCGATCCCCATCGCGGTCCTTGCGGGGCTGATCTCCTTCGTGTCCCCGTGCGTGCTGCCGCTGGTGCCCGGATACCTCGGATATCTGGGCGGCGCCTCGAGCGCCACCGCGGTCGGGGGCGCCTCGACCCGCACGGCGACGGCGGAGCGCACGCGGCTGCTGCTGGGAGTGACGCTTTTCATCGCCGGGTTCACCGTCGTGTTCGTCACCGTGACGATCCTGGGCGGAACGTTCGGGTTGTTGCTGCTGCAGTACGCGAACGTCCTGACCCGTGTGTTCGGCGTCGTGGTGATCATCCTCGGCCTGGTGTTCATCGGGTTCTTCGGCGTCGCGCAGCGCACCGTCCGTCCGCGCATGCAGTCCCGTGCCGGGCTGCTCGGCGCGCCGCTGCTCGGGTTCGCGCTCGGCGTCGGGTGGACACCGTGCATCGGCCCGACGCTCGCGGCGATCCTGTCGGTCTCCTGGAACCTCGGCGACCCGGCCCGTGCGGGCCTGCTGGGCCTGGCCTATTCGCTCGGGCTCGGTCTGCCCTTCCTCGTGCTCGCCCTCGGCTGGGGGTGGGCGTCCCGGTCGGTCGCGTTCCTGCGCCGCCACATCCGCACCCTGAACATCGTCGGCGGGGGAGTGCTCGTGCTCCTCGGCGTCCTGATGGTGACCGGGCTGTGGACCGCGCTGATGTCCGCCCTCCAGCAGGTGGTGATCAATGTCCCCCTCCCGCTCTGAGACCGCCACCGACGCGCCCGTCGACCCCCTGCGCCCCGACGACCACGCCGACGGCAACGATTCCGGTATCGCCCAGCCGGCGCTGGGGATCGTGGGATGGGCGAGATGGGCGTGGCGTCAGCTGACCAGCATGCGCACCGCTCTGCTGCTGTTGCTCCTGCTGGCAGTCGCCGCCGTGCCCGGATCGCTGTTCCCGCAGCGCAGCGCCGACCCCAACGGGGTGATCCAGTGGCAGCGTGACAACCCCGAGGCCTATCCCATCGTGGATGCCATCGGGCTGTTCGACGTATACCTGTCGCCGTGGTTCTCGGCGATCTACCTGCTGCTGTTCGCCTCGCTGATTGGATGCGTTACCCCGCGCACGAAGCACCACTACAAGGCCCTGCGATCCCAGCCGCCCCGCACGCCGGTGCGGCTGTCCCGGCTCGATGACTACGAGGAGCGCACCGTCCCGGCCGCCGACCCCGCGAGCCAGGCGCGAGAGGCCGTCGACGTCGCCGAGCGGCAGTTGCGCCGTGCCGGCTACCGGGTGCACCGCTACGACGGCCGCGGATGGCTCTCCGTGTCCGCCGAACGCGGGTACCTGCGCGAGACCGGCAATCTCGTCTTCCACACGGCGCTGATCGGCGTGCTCGTCTCGGTCGGTCTGGGAGGCGGGTTCTCCTACACGGGCCAGCGGGTCGTCGTCGAGGGCACCACCTTCGTCAACGCCCTCAGCGACTACTCCTCGTTCGACGCCGGCCGGTTCATCGACGGGACCGGTCTCGCCCCGTACTCGCTCACCCTCGACGAGTTCCAGGTCACGTATCAGCGGCCGGGCACGCCGGGGGCCGGGCAGGCAGGGGACTTCTCCGCCGACGTCACCGTCCGCATCCCCGGTGAGGAGGATCGGACCGAGAGCGTGATCGTGAACTATCCCATCTCCGTCGCCGGCGACCGCATCCACCTGCTCGGCAACGGCTACGCCCCCACGATCACCGTGCGCGACGCGGCTGGCGAGCTCGTGTACACCGAGTCGCAGCCGTTCCTCCCGCAGGACTCGAACATGACCTCCCTCGGGATCATCAAGATCCCCGACGGGCTGCCCGAGCAGGTCGGCCTGGTCGGGTTCTTCTACCCCACCGCGGGCGTGCTGGACTCCGGCGCCTACACCTCCATCTACGGCGACGTCGTCAACCCGCTGCTCACCTTCAACGTGTACAGCGGCGACCTCGGCATCGACGACGGAACCCCGCGATCGGTGTACACCCTCGAGACCGACGGCCTCACCCAGCACACCGGCGGTCAGACCGGAGTCGACTCCATCGAGCTGACGCCGGGGGAGACCGCGGAGCTGCCGAACGGATGGGGCACCGTCACCTGGGAGATCGCGTCGCCCGAGGATCCGGTCAAGCGATTCGCGTCGCTGCAGATCCAGCGCGACCCGACCGCCGGATGGGTGCTGGCCTTCTCGATCCTCGCGATGCTCGGCCTCTTCGCCGGGCTCTTCGTGCCCCGACGCCGCGTCTGGGTCAAAGCCCACCCGACCGACGAGGGCGTCCGCCTCGAGTACGCGGGACTGGCCCGCGGCGAAGACCCCACCCTCCGCAAAGCCGTCGTCGACATCGCCGACACCCACACGGAGGCGCTCACCGGCGTCTCCGACCCATCCCCAGAGAAGGAGAGAACCGATGAACTGCCCCGTTGACGGCACGACGCTCCTGGTCACCGACCGTTCCGGCGTCGAGATCGACTACTGCCCGCAATGCCGTGG
This sequence comes from Microbacterium sp. UBA1097, assembly GCF_002313585.1. Classification (NCBI taxonomy): domain Bacteria; kingdom Bacillati; phylum Actinomycetota; class Actinomycetes; order Micrococcales; family Microbacteriaceae; genus Microbacterium; species Microbacterium sp. UBA1097. Next base: position 7,979 of record NZ_DCBW01000049.1, read on the forward strand.
CGTGTGGCTGGACCGCGGTGAGCTCGACAAGATCATCGACCGCTCATCCGGCTACCAGGCCCCGGACTACCCCGAAGACGAGCATCGCCGCTCCCGGCATGACCGCGGCGGCAAGAGACGACGCGAGGGCTTCCTCGGCGATCTCTTCGACTTCTGAGCCCGCCGACCGATGACACGCCATGAACGACTGGATTTCCGACACACCGCCGACGCTGGAGGCGTTCCTCACGCCGATCCTGCCGCCGGTTCCGGTGCTGCCGGTGCTCGGTCTGCTCATGGCCGTGATGTACCTGGCCGGCGCCATCCGGCTCTGGCGTCAGGGACGGCGGTGGTCGGTCGCCCGCACGGTGTGCTTCCTCCTCGGATGCATCGTCCTGGTCGCCGTGACCGGCCTGGCGGTCGAGGGATACGGGTACCTGCTGTTCTCGGTCTTCATGTTCCAGCAGCTCACCCTGATGATGGCCATCCCGCCGCTGCTCGTGCTCGGCTCCCCAGGCACACTGCTGCTGCGCGCCACCCCGCATCGCGGCCTCGGGCGAGTGATCCTCCGCCTCGCCCTGGCCGGGCTGCGCAGCCGCATCGCACGATGGGCGCTGAGCCCCTGGATCGCGATGCCGCTGTTCCTGATGTCCTTCTACGGCTTCTACCTTGGAGGTCTCGCCGACCCGATCCTGCAGACCCCTGGCGGGCATCCGCTGCTCGAGATCGCCTTCCTGGCAGCCGGCGTGCTATTCACAATCCCGATCCTGTCCAACGACCCGCTCCCGGTGCGGATGACGTACCCCGGCCGGGCGATGGACCTGTTCGCCGAAGCAGCTCTGCACGCGTTCTTCGGCGTGTTCCTGATGATGAGCCCGACGCTGTTCGTCGAGACCTTCGCCGGCCCCACGACGGCGCTGGGCATCGATCCGCTGGACGATCAGTGGCTCGCCGGCGCCCTGGCCTGGTCCTACGGAGAAGGCCCCACCGTGGTCATGCTCCTCTACGTCATGCACCGGTGGTTCCGTGATGACACCGCCCGTGCCGCCAAAGCCGACAAGTACGCCGACGCCCACGGCGATCCCGAGCTCGACGCCTACAACGCCTATCTCGATGCCCTCCGCAAGAAGGACACCTGACCGATGCACCCGACCTTGACACCAGCCGCGGCCGTCGCCACGCCCGCCGGCGGGGCGTCGTCCTCCCCGCCGAGCGGGCTTCCGCTCTGGGCAGCGGTCCCCGCCGCGATCATCGGAGGACTCGCCCTGAGCCTCGCCTCGCCGCCAGTCGGATGGTGGCCGCTGGCGCTGCTCAGCGTGACTCTGGCGCTGATCACCCTCGTCGGCCGGAGCATCGGCGGGGCACTGCTGGTCGGCGCCGCCTTCGGGGGAGTGTTCTTCTTCACCCACCTGATCTGGGTGGGGGAGTTCCTCGGCCCCCTCCCGTGGATCGCCCTCGCCGGCCTCGAGACAATCCTGTTCAGCACCGGCGCCGTCCTGATCACGCTCGCCTACCGGTGGACGGCGCGGTTCCCGCACCGGGGCACGGCGCAGCTGGTCGCGATTCCCCTCCTGGTGGCCGGCCTCTGGGCGGGCAGGGAGGTCGTTCTCGGCTCGTGGCCGTACACCGGGTTCCCCTGGGCGCGCATCGGGATGACGCTCGTCGACGGCCCGCTGTCCGAGGTCGCATCCTGGACGGGCGTGACGGGACTCTCCTTCCTCTTCGTTGCGATGTGCGCCGGCGTCGTGCAATGGGCACGCGCCGGCGGGCCGCGGTTCCTGCGTGGCGGCGTCTCCGCCCTGGCCGTGATGGTCCTCCTGCTTCTCGTCCCGCAGTTCCCGACATCGCCCGCGGGCACGCTCGAGGTCGGGTGGGTGCAGGGCAACGGCCCGGCGGCCTACTTCGACACCCGAGAACGCGGCGACGTGCTCGCCGCACAGGCGGAGGCGACCGCTCCGCTGCTCGGACAGCCGATGGATCTGCTGGCCTGGCCGGAAGGGGGAGTGGACTCCGATCCGCTCGCCGACCCCGCCACCGCCGCCACGCTCGACCGCATCGTCCGCCAAGCCGACGCTCCGCTGCTGATGAACGCCGCGACCGCACGAGGAGCGGACGTCTTCAACTCGTCCCTGCTCTGGACCCCGGAACCCGACGAACGCCAGCGGCACGACAAGATCAATCCCGTCCCGTTCGGGGAGTACGTGCCGGATCGCTGGCTGTACGAGATGATCGTCCCCGACCTGGTCGGGCTGATCCAGCGCGAGTACACCCCCGGCACCCTCCCGCCCCTGGTCACCGTCGACGACGTCGGGGTCGGCCTGGCGATCTGCTTCGACGTGATCTACGACCAGGTCATCTGGGACGGCGCCCGCGCGGGCGCGCAGCTGTACGTCTTCCAGACCAACAACGCCGACTTCCGCGGCACCGCCGAGAACCTGCAGCAGCTCGCCTTCGCCCGCATGCGCGCGATCGAGACCGGCCGCGCCGTCGTCAACATCTCCACGACCGGCACCAGCCAGGTGATCGCCCCCGACGGTACGACCATCGCCAGCATCCCCATCGACACCGCCGCCGCGGCGATCACCACCGTCCCACTGCGCACCGGCCTCACACCCGCCACGATCCTCGGCCCCTGGATCAGCGCGCTGATCCCGCTCGGGGCCATCGGAGCCCTGACCGCACTCGGGATCCTCCACCGCATCCGCAACCACTCGTCCGTATGAAGGAGCTCACCATGCCCGGAACAGAAACGCTCTCCCTCGATGGCCTCTCACTGCTACTGGTGTGGACGGCCATCGCCACCTACGCGCTGGCGTTCGTCGCCTACACCGTCGATCTCGCACAGCGTTCCGCACGCCCCGCCCCGGTTCGGGAGCAGCAGCGCGCACCGGTCCTCGTCGGCGCCGTCGACCAGGCGTCTCCGAGCGCTCCGGCCCCGCCCGACCAGGCGCACCCGGACGACATCCATGCTCCGCCCTCGCAGCGTCCCCGGCTGCTGTGGGCGAGGATCGGCACCGCGCTCACCGTGCTCGCCTTCCTCTTCCAGCTCGGCGGAACCGTCGCCCGCGGCATCGCCGCAGAGCGGGTGCCGTGGGCCAACATGTACGAGTTCGCTCTCACCGGGACGGTCCTGATCGTCGCCGTCTACCTCCTCGCCCTCCGCTGGTACGACCTGCGCTTCCTCGGCGCGTTCCTGGTGGGCATGATCGTCCTGCTGCTGGGCGGCGCCACGCTCAGCTTCTACGTCGAAGTCGTCCCGCTGATGGATCCGCTCAAGAGCATCTGGCTCGTCATCCACGTCTTCGTCGCCTCCCTCGCCACCGCCCTGTTCGCCCTCGCCTGTGGCCTCTCCGTCACTCAGCTGCTGCAATCCCGCCGTGAACGCCGCACCAGCGTCTCGCCCGATTCCGCAGGGCGCCGAGGCGGGTTCCTGCGCACGCTGCCCGCCGGCGAAGTCCTCGAGACGCTCGCCTACCGGTTCGTGATCGTCGGCTTCATGTTCTGGACGTTCACCCTGATCGCCGGAGCGATCTGGGCCAACGACTCCTGGGGACGCTACTGGGGCTTCGACACCAAAGAGGTCTGGACCTTCGTGATCTGGGTGCTCTACGCCGGCTACATCCACGCCCGCGCCACCCGCGGCTGGCGCGGCAACCGCTCCGCCTGGCTGTGCATCGTCGGATTCGCCGCCGTGCTGTTCAACTTCACGGTCGTCAACGTGTACTTCCCGGGCCTGCACTCCTACTCCGGCCTCACTTGACCCCGCGCTCCGGCCGCGCCATCGCCGCGGCCGGAGTCGCCGACGCATGATCGCCTCGATGAAGGGAAATCCGCCATGCCGCCGATCGACCAGTGGGTCGTGTTCGAGCCCCTCGCAGGCTCGCCGGTCGCCATCGCCGCCCTGCTGCTCGCGGCGCTGTACCTGCGAGGAGCGATCCGGATGTGGCGGCGCCGCCGCCGCTGGGCAATCGCCCGCACGGCATCGTTCCTGATCGGGTGTGCCCTGATCTTCGCCGTCACGACGTTCGGCGTCAACCGCCTCGCGACGGAGTCCATCACAGCCCTGGTCTTCCAGCAGATCACCCTGCTGACCGTCGTCCCGCCCCTCCTGATCGCCGGGTCACCGGGGCGGCTGCTCCTGCACAGCACACCGCACACCGGCCTCGGACGTCTCGTGCTCCGCGCAGCACACGCCGGACTCCGCTCACCGTTCTGGAGCGCCGCGCTGCACCCCGTGGTCGCCATCGTCACCGCGATGGTGCTGTACCCGGTCCTCTACCTGACCGACGCCATCAGCGTCGTCATGCGCGTCCCCTTCGGCCACGACGCCCTGCTCTTCATCGTCCTCGTCCTCGGCGTCGTCGCGGCGACACCCCTGTGGTCGTCCGACCCGCTGCCGCGTGTCCCTTCCTTCGCCGCGCGATTCGTCGACATCGCCGTCGAGATCCAGATCCACGCCGTGTTCGGCCTGATCCTGCTCCGCACCAGCACACCCCTGTTCAGCGCGTACGCCAACCCCGCCGGCGGCCATGACCCCATCCTGGACCAGGCGATAGCCGGCGCCCTGGTATGGACCTACGCGGAACTGCCGCTGTTCGTGGTGCTCATCGTCTGCCTCTCCCGCTGGCGTGCCCGCGAGGTGCGCACCTCGCGACAGCGGCAGAAGGTCGAGGACGCCGAGCTCGACTCCTACAACGAGTACCTCGCGAGCCTCTCCCGTGGACGGAATCGGAGCTAGCTCCCGGTGCGTCGCAACACTCCCAACATCTCTACTCGCTCACCCACCCCTGGAGGAAGAATGCCCCGTACAACGCTCGCCTTCGCCGCCGCTCTTATCGCCGTAGGAGTCATCTCCTATGCCACGACCGGCTTCACCAGCTGGACGGCGCTGATCCCCGCCTTCCTCGGATTGCTCATCGAAATCTGCGGGCTCATCGCACTCAAGAACCGCAAGATCGGCCTCTCGATCGGACTCGTGATCGCCGTCATAGGAGTCCTCGGCACCAGCATGAACGTCCTGAAACTCGGCGAGCTCATCGCCGGTGAAGCCGAGCGCCCGATGGCCGTGGTGGCCAGCACCGTGACGTTCGTCCTGCTCATCGTCTACATCATCCTCGGGGTCCGAGCGTTCATCACCGCACGGCGAGAGGACGAGGCCAACGCAACGACTGACTGAGCATCCTGTCAGCTATTTCGCACGACGGAAAGAACGATGCCGACAGGGATGCTGACAGCAAGGATTACCAACAGCAGCCGATAGGCAACGGTCCAGAGCGGTCCTCGCGGATGCACTCTATCGCCGGGCTGACGGTCTACAAGAAAGGCCAGCAGCACGGCGACGAGAAGCGCCGCAGATCCGATCCAGACCGCCATCACGGTCCTCGCGAGCGCGCCCACCATCACCGCGAGACCCCCCAGATTCCAGAGGCCGAACTGAACCCACCCCAGGGGGACTCCGGTGACTCCTTGGCCGCATCGGCGTGCGGCGCCCATGCTGTACTGCGCAACGCCGACGACGAGCACGAGATACGCGGCCAGCCAGCTGCCTCGAGCAAGTGCCAGCGGGCCAGTGACGGCTGCGACGATCCCTCCGGCCAAGACGGCTGCACCGCCGACGGCGCGCATCGCCGTCGCTACGGCCGCGTCACTGAGCGACGCGCTCGACGCGAGCGGCCAAGCGTCTTGATCTCCGGGTCGACTCGTCATAGCTGGTTCCCGCGTGCGTCACCATCCTGAATGCGGTAGCGGAATCGGCTGACCGGGATGCTGGTCAGCATCAGCACGACCTCCTCTTAACGGTATTTCCCCGCGCGCAGTCACTCGCGATTGGGAGATCGTGTCGCTCTACGATCGCACGAGTCGTGCGATTGCTTGTGACGCTTCGGCTAGTTTCTGCTCGGCTTCGGGGCCGCCGTTCTTAGCCGCGTCGAGGACGCAGTGCTTCATGTGGTCGTCGAGCAGGCCGAGCGCCACCGACTCGAGCGCCTTGGTCACGGCGGAGATCTGGGTGAGGATGTCAATGCAATACCGCTCGTCCGCCACCATGCGGTCGATACCCCGCACCTGCCCTTCGAGTCGGCTCAGCCGATTGCGGTACTTCTCCTTCTCGGAGATGTAGCCGTGGTGCGCGTGCGTCTCGCGATGGTCGTCGGCTGCCGGAACAGTGATTTGAGTAGTCATGGGCGTATCTCCAGTATCTCGGGTCCCCGGTCTGGGTCGGGGACTAGACCATGTTCGCTGCGTACTTGGCGGGGTCGACGTCGAACTTCTGGTCGCAGCCGGGGCAACAGAAGTAGTAGCGCTCACCTTCGTAGTCGCGAAAGAGACCGGCCTCGATGGCCTTCTTCTTGCTGACAGGTGAGCCGACCATGACCGGGCAGGTGGTCATGTCCTCGTCGGCCGCGGCGGCTCCGCCGCAGCAACTGCTTCCAGCGAGCAGGTTCTCGGGCGTCTCTGTTGCGGCCTTTGAGGCGGTGGTACTGCAGCAGCTGGTTGCGGCAGGGGTGTCGTTCATGATGTTGTTCTCCCTCTTCGATCGGGGTTGCGGTTGATTGGTTCGGATTAGTGCTTGGCGATGCTCGTGAATCCGCGGAGGCGGAGGCTGTTGCCGACGACGAATACGCTGGAGAAGGCCATCGCAGCTCCGGCGAGCATGGGGTTGAGCATGCCGAGCGCTGCGACGGGAATCGCGGCGACGTTGTAGGCGAAGGCCCAGAACAGGTTCGTCTTGATCGTGCCGAGGGTCTTCCGTGACAGACGGATCGCGTCGACCGCGCTGCGGAGGTCACCGCGCACGAGGGTGATGTCGGATGCCTCGATGGCGACATCCGTGCCGGTGCCCATGGCGAGTCCCAGGTCGGCCTGAGCGAGCGCGGGGGCGTCGTTGACGCCGTCGCCGACCATCGCGACCGTCTTGCCCTCGCCCTGGAGTCGGGCGATGACGTCGACCTTGTCCTGCGGCAGCACCTCGGCGATCACCTGATCGATGCCGACCTCGGCGGCGATCTGGCGCGCGACCGCCTCATTGTCGCCGGTGAGCAGCACGGGGGTGAGCCCGATCTGCTTCAACTGCGAGATCGCCTCGGCGCTGGTCGGCTTCACCGTGTCGGCGACGACGAGAATGCCGCGGGCCTGTCCGTCCCAGCCGACGGCGACGACCGTCTTCCCCTCGCTCTCGGCGGCGGCCTTCGCATCGGCGACGGCAGGACTCAGCTGCTGTGACCAGTCGGCCAAGAGCGACTCGCGACCGACGAGCACGGCGGTTCCGTCCACGACGCCCTGAACGCCCTTGCCCGGAACATTCGCGAAGCCCTCGACCGCTGGCAGCTGCCCGACCTCGGCCGTCGCGCCCTTGGCGATGGCCTGCGCGATCGGATGCTCGGATGCCTCCTCGAGGGCACCCGCGAGCCGCAGCAGGTCGGTCCGCTCGACGCCTGGTTCGGCGACCGCGTCGACGAGGGTCATCTTGCCGGTGGTCACGGTGCCGGTCTTGTCGAGCACCACGGTGTCGACCTTGCGGGTGGACTCCAGCACCTCTGGTCCCTTGATGAGGATGCCCATCTGCGCGCCGCGTCCGGTGCCGACCAGCAGCGCGGTCGGGGTCGCCAGGCCCAGGGCACAGGGGCACGCGATCACGAGGACCGCGACCGCGGCGGTGAATGCGGCTGCAGGCGGGAAGCCCGCCCCGAGCCATGCGCCGAGAGCCGCGACAGCGATGACGATCACGATCGGCACAAAGACGCCGGAGATGCGGTCAGCAAGACGCTGCACCTCCGCCTTGCCCGTCTGCGCGTCCTCCACGAGCTTGGCCATCTGCGCCAGCTGCGTATCCGATCCCACGCGGGTGGCGCGAACGACCAGCCGGCCGCCGGCGTTCACGGTGGCACCGGTCACGGGATCCCCCTCCGCCACCTCCACGGGCACCGACTCGCCGGTCAGCATCGAGGCGTCCACCGCCGAGGTGCCGGAGACCACCACGCCATCGGTCGCGATCTTCTCGCCCGGTCTGACGACGAACTCATCCCCCACCTGCAGCTCGGCGGTCGGGATCTTCACCTCGACCCGAGATCCATCAGGGCCGTCGCGCAGCACCGAGACCTCCTTCGCCCCGAGCTCGAGCAGCGCGCGCAGCGCAGCACCGGCCTGACGCTTGGAGCGCTTCTCGAAGTAGCGCCCGGCGAGGATGAACATCGTCACCCCGGCACCGACCTCGAGATAGATGTTGGCCGCCCCATCCGACGGCGCGATCGTGAACTCGAAGGGGTGGGTCATGCCCGGCGTACCAGCGGTACCGAACAGCAATGCGTACAGCGACCAGAGCAGCGCGACGGAGGTACCCATCGAGATGAGCGTGTCCATCGTCGCGGTGCCGTGCTTGAGGTTCGCCCACGCCGCCCGGTGGAAGGGCCACGCCGCCCAGATGATGACGGGTGCGGCCAACGCCAGGCTGATCCACTGCCAGTACGTGAACTGGAAAGCAGGAACCATCGCCATCGCGATCACCGGCACCGTGAGCACGATCGACCCGATCAGACGCTGCCGCAGTGACACGAGCTCGAGATCCGGCGCATCCCCATCGCCATCGGCTCCCGCCGCCGGACCCGGGTTCTTCGGCTTCGGCAGGGCCGCCGTGTATCCCGCGCCCTCCACCTCCTTGATCAGCAGTTGCGGGTCGAAGCCCTCAGGAGCGATGACCTTGGCCTTCTCGGTCGCATAGTTGACCGTCGCCTGCACACCGTCGAGCTTGTTCAGCTTCCGCTCGATCCGGTTCGCGCAGGACGCACAGGTCATCCCGCCGATCTCCAGCTCGATGTCAGGTCCAGCCGTGGTGCTCATCCTTCGTTCCTCGATCCTCTTCAATCCCGCGATCCGGCGACCTCGCTCAGTGCGCCGGCTGCATCTCGCTCTCGACGACCCACTTGTGGTTCGTCATCCGCATGCCGTCGGCATCGAGATCGACCATGTACACCGTCTCGTCGGTGGAGTAGTCGATCGCCGCATCCGCACCCTTCATGCCCGTCATGTGCTCAGCCAGCAGCACCGCCTGCGCCCCATCGGCGAGCGGCGCCCGGCCAGGATTCTCCAGCTCTTCGTGAACGACCCAGCGATGGTCAGTCACCGGCTCACCACCCGTGGTCGGCGTGTAGCTCACCGCATAGGCAGTCGTGGTGAACGCCCCGGAGACCGTCGCCTCTGCGCCATCCATGCCCGGCATGTGATCAGCCGACAGGATCACCCTGCTGCCCACCGGATAAGTCGGATCGATCGCGTCCTGGATTCCCGCCGGCGCTGGTCCGCCATCAGCCGGATGATCGTGCGCGGAGTGCCCGGACCCAGCCGCGTGGTCGCCGCTATCGGCACCGTGCTCATTCATGTCACTCCTCTCCGTCCAGGACTGGACGAAACTGTCGGGAACGATGACGCCGGCGAGGCCGTAGGCCGCGCCGAACGCCACCACCAACCCGCCTCCGAAGAGCGCGAGCCTCCCTGCCGCATTCATCAGACGCGCGCCGCCTGGTAGCCGGCCTCCTCGACGGCGGCGATCACCTTCGCGTCATCGACCTCGCCATCGGCGGTCACGACCAGCTTTCCGGTCTGAGCGCTCACCTGGATATCGGTGACGCCCGCGATCTCGCCGACCTCCTCGCGCACCGACTTCTCGCAGTGCCCGCAGGTCATCCCGGTCACCTGGTACTCATTCGCAGCCATCGTCGATCCTTCCCAGTAAGGATACCCGGTAGGGGTATCTAAACGATGCCAACAAGGATACCCCTACCGGGTATTCCCAAGTCAAGACGAAGCGCCCTGGGTGTCAGCATCGCTGTCAGTGAGTTTGGGCTGAAGCAAAGCGGTGCGATCCTATGTGGGACCGTTCGGCGAGCACCGGACACAGCTGCCAGGCGACAACGGCGTGCTCATGGTGGTGGGTCGTAGACGGCCGTGACGGAGGATGGCTCCGTCTACTCCTCGTAGTGTCGGGCCAGGGCGTCCGCCCCGTGGAGCGGGCACAGTGTCACGGCGTCGCCGGTCAGCGCGAGTAGACGTTCGGCCGCGGAGAGTAGATCGACAAGTGCCTCGGGGTTGTTGAGCGAGTAGACCGAGGCGCGGCCTTCCGGTCGGGATTCCACCATGCCGGCGTCCTTCAGGCAGGCGAGGTGCTTCGAGACGGTGCTCTGCGAGAGCCCGAGGTGTTTGACCAGGTCGACGACGCGGTGCTCGCCCAGCTGCAGGTGCTGCAGGATCACCAGTCGGGAGGGATCGCTGAAGCTGTGGAACAACGACGCAGCCGGGATCACCGCGTCGGCTTCCGCGACAACCCCGCCGGACTGTTCCTTGAATGTCATCGTCATATCTCGATGTTATCCCGAAGTGGCGCCGGATGGGGGCCGTCCGTGGTTGCCAAGGCCAACCTGACTTTCCGGGGGATGCCGGATGCGCTATTATCGTCGTTGAGCGATGATATCGTTGATATTCGTATTTTGTTCAGGTATCGAGATCCAAGAGAACGGAGTCCCCTCTGATGGGCGCAGGTCATGACCACGGACCGTCACTGGACCAAGCCGCCGGGCATCCAGGCGATTATCGCAAGAAGCTGGGGATCGCTTTCGGCATCACCGCGACGATCGTCGCCGCCCAGGCCGTCGGATCGGTGGTCACCGGCAGTCTCGCGCTGCTGACCGACACCGCGCATGCGATCACGGACGCGACCGGGCTGCTGGTCGCCCTGATCGCGGCGACCCTGATGCTCAGGCCGGCGACCTCGAAGCGGACCTGGGGGTTCCGGCGCATCGAGGTGCTCGCCGCGCTGGGGCAGGCGACGCTGCTGATCGTCGTCGGGTTTTACACCGCGATCGAGGGCGTGCGCCGCCTGTTCGAGCCGCCGGAGGTGCCCTCCACCGAACTGCTGATCTTCGGGATCATCGGGCTGGTCGCGAACATCATCGCCATCACGATCCTCTCCTCCAGCAGGGGCGCGAACTTCAACATGCGCGCGGCGTTCCTGGAGGTCCTCAACGACGCCCTCGGCTCACTCGGCGTGATCGTCGCGGCGATCGTGATCGCCACCACCGGGTTCCAGCAGGCGGACGCCATCGCCGGCCTGTTCATCGCGGCGCTGATCGTGCCGCGCGCGTTCAAGCTGATGCGCGAGACCACCAGCGTGCTGATGGAGTTCACGCCGAAGGGCCTCGATCTCGATCAGGTCCGCGCGCACATCCTGGAGCTCGACCACGTCACCGACGTCCACGACCTGCACGCCTCCACCGTGGCCACCGGGCTGCCGACGATCACCGCGCATGTGGTCGTCGAGGACGAGTGCTTCACCGACGGCCACGCCGCCGAGGTTCTGCACGACATCAGAGCCTGCGTCGCCGAGCACTTCGACGTCTCCGTCCGGCACTCGACCTTCCAGGTCGAGACCGCCCACCTCAGTGACGACGAGCCCGACTCCATCAGACATCCCTGACCGCAGCACCGCGCGATCGGCCGGGCGCGCCCGCCGACCGCCGCGGACGCCGGCACCATCGAAAGGCGACCATGGACCTGAGAGCGTCGGACGCGCTGGTCAGAGCACTCGAGAACGAGGGAGTGGAGCGGATCTTCGGGCTGCCGGGGGAGGAGAACCTGCACCTGGTCGAGTCCATCCGCCGCTCGGGCATCGAGCTGGTGCTGACGCGACACGAGCAGGCCGCGGCGTTCATGGCGGCGACGCACGGCCGCCTGACGGGACGCCCGGGGGTGTGCCTGACCACGCTCGGGCCGGGTGCGCTCAATCTGTCCACGGGCGCCGCTTACGCCCTGCTCGGGGGGATGCCGATGGTGATGATCACCGGGCAGAAGGGGATCCTCTCGGCCGCCCAGGCGCGGTTCCAGATCGTCGACACCGTCGCGGCGATGACACCGCTGACGAAGATGACCAGGCAGATCGCCTCGCCCGCGATGATCCCGACGATGATCCGTGAGGCGTTCCGCGTCGCCCAGGCCGAACGCCCCGGGCCGGTGCACCTCGAGCTCCCCGAGGACATCGCCGCGGCGCCGGTCGAGGAGATCCGCCTGATCCCGCCGCATCACACCGAGCAGCCGGTGGGATGCCCGGCCGCGATTGCGGCCGCCGCGGAGGTCGTCAGGGGCGCTGAGCGGCCCCTGATCATGCTCGGCGCGGATGCCGCCCGGCCGCGATGCTGTCACGCCCTGTCCGGTTTCGTCGCGCGGATGCAGATCCCGTACGTCACCACCCAGATGGGCAAGGGGACGGTCTCCGGGGCCACGGACCTGTACCTGGGGACCGCGGCGCTGACCGAGGACGACTACGTGCACGACGCGATCGAGCAGGCGGACGTGATCGTCACGATCGGCCACGACACGAGCGAGAAACCCCCGTTCGCGATGAGCGACCCGTCCAAGACGGTCATCCACATCGGATTCCGGCCCGCCGTCGTCGAGCAGGTGTACTTCCCGCAGCTGGAGGTGGTCGGCGACATCGAGCCCACCCTGCAGGCCCTCGGCGACCTCCTGGATGGCACCGTGCCCCACGCCCAGGCGCTGCTGCCGCTGCGGGAGGGGATCCTCGCGAAGATCGCCGAGCGTGCCACGGAGGACCGGTTCACGCCGCAGCGCATCGTGCACGAGGTGCGCCGGATCATGCCCCAGGACGGCATCGTCGCGCTCGACAACGGCATGTACAAGATCTGGTTCGCCCGCAACTACCGCACCACCGTGGCGAACACGCTGCTGCTGGACAACGCGCTGGCGACGATGGGCGCCGGGCTGCCCTCGGCCATGACCGCCGCGATGCTGTACCCGCAGCGCCGGGTGATGGCCGTCTGCGGCGACGGCGGGTTCATGATGAACAGCCAGGAGCTCGAGACCGCGGTGCGCCTCGGCCTGGACCTGGTCGTGATGATCATCGAGGACAGCGCCTACGGCATGATCCGCTGGAAGCAGGCGGCGGAGGAGCTGACCGACTACGGGATGACCTTCGGCAACCCGGACTTCGTCGCCTACGCGCAGGCGTACGGCGCGACCGGACACCGGGTCGACGACATCGCGGACCTCGGCGACGTGCTGGAGGGGGCCTTCTCAGCCCGTGGGGTGCACCTGGTCGTGGTGCCCATCGACTACACGGAGAACACCAGGGTGCTGATCGACGAGCTGCAGAACCGACGAACGGCGAACTGAGCACGGCGAGACGGGCACGATGCGAGAGAGCATCCCGACGGTAACGCAGGCGTCCCAGAACGCACACCGCTGAGCGGACATCCCTGACCGTGCCGGGGCCGGTGCCCGCCGGTGTCGCTGTGACCGTCACCACGCAGACAGGACCCGCCGAATCGCCCACCGACGAAGTGTCGTAGCCGGGTACGGCACCGCGTTGACCGCCGGCAGCGCCGTCCTCCTGACCGCCGCGATCCTCGCGCTGCTCACCCTCAGCGGCCGCACGACGACGGCCGCACGACAGGGCGGAGGGCTGACCCGGCGACGCTCGGTGACTGAGCAGGCAGCGGGACAGCGCCGGTGTGGGCGACTATCAGCCTCGGCGTGGCTGCGTGGACGCCGCGGAGTGCTCTCCGCGTCCGCTGCCCTGCACCCGCTGGATGCGGAGGCTGTTGTAGACGACGAGGACGGAGGACAGCGACATTGCGGCGGCGGCGATGAGTGGGTTGAGCAGGCCGGCGGCGGCGATGGGGATGGCAGCGACGTTGTAGCCGAACGCCCAGATCAGGTTGGTGCGGATCGTCCGGAGGGTTCTGCGGGAGATCGTGAGCGCGTCGGGGACGACCAGGAGATCCTCGCGGACCAGGATGATGTCGGCCGCTTTGAGCGCGATGTCAGTTCCGGCGACGAGGGCGAGGCCAAGGTCGGCAGTGGCCAGTGCGGTGGCGTCGTTGATCCCGTCGCCGACCATGGCCACGCGCCTTCCCTGCGCCTGCAGGTCGCGGATGACGTCTGCTTTCGTCGTGGGCATAACGCCGGCGTGCACCTGGTCGATGCTGAGCGTGTCGGCGATCTGTCTGCCCGCAGCTGGGGAGTCCCCAGTGAGCAGGACGGTGTGGAGCCCTTGGGAGCGAAGGGCGGTGATGGTCTCGGCGGCGTAGGGCTTGAGGGTGTCGGCGAGCTGGAACGCACCGATCAGCTCTCCGTCGCGAGCGACGAGCACGACCGTGCGCCCGTTCTCGGCTGCGGCGCCCAGGTCTGTGTCCGCCCGGGTGATGTCGATGCCGCGCGTGCGGAGCAGCTCGGCGTTGCCGATGAGCACGCGGGCCGCGGCGATGTCCGCCTCGGCGCCGAGGCCGGGGAGTGCGGTGAATGTCTCGAGGGGGAGCAGGTCGGTGACGTGACGGGTCGCGGCGTTCTCGATGGCGCGGGCGATGGCGTGCTCGGATCCTCGTTCCACGGAGGCGGCGATCCGCCACAGCTCGTGCTCGGGGACGCCGTAGGCGGTGGCGGATTCGACGGACATCCGGCCGGTGGTGAGCGTGCCGGTCTTGTCGAGGACGACCGTGTCGACGCGGCCGGATGCTTCGAGCGCGTCGTGGCCCTTGATGAGGATGCCCAGGGACGCGGCGCGACCGATGCCGACCATGAGCGCGGTCGGCGTGGCCAGCCCCAGGGCGCAGGGGCAGGCGATGATGAGCACGCTGATGCCGATCCCGAACGCCTGCTGCAGCGGTGTGCCGGCCAGCGCCCATGCGGTGGCGACGATCACGGCGAGGACGATGACGACGGGCACGAACCAGGTCACCACGCGGTCGACGAGAGTCTGGACGCGGGCCTTGCGAGCCTGCGCCTGGTCGGTCAGCGCGGCCATCTGGGCGAGCCGGGTGTGCGCGCCGACCGCGGTGGCGGTGATCTCGAGGCGTCCGTCGGTGCTGATGGTCCCGCCGGTGACGTCGTCGCCAGCGGCGACCGCGGCGGGGAGGGGCTCGCCGGTCATCATGCTGGCGTCGACGGCGGCGGTCCCACCGCGGACGATGCCGTCGGCGGGGATGGTCTCACCGGGGAGGACGATGAAGACGTCTCCGGTTCGGAGCGTGCCCGCGGGCTCGATGGTCTCGACGCTGTCGCGGAGGACGCGGACGTGGGTCGCGGCGAGGGCGTTGAGGGCGCCGAGGACGTCGCCGGCCTTGCGGCGCGAGCGGGTCTCGAAGTAGCGGCCGGCGAGCTGGAAGGTGGTCATCCCGGCGGCGACATCGAGGTAGATCGAGTTCGCCCCGGCGGGCGTGAGGCCGAAGCCCAGCCAGTACCCGCCCTGGTCGTCGCCGAGGCCGAACAGCAGCGTCGCCACGGCCCATCCGAACGAGGCGGCGATACCGAGGGACACGAGCGTATCCATGCTGACCATGCCGTGTCGGAGGTTGCGGAGCGTGGCCCGATGGAAGGGCCAGGCGGCCCAGGTCACGATCGGCAGCGCGAGCAGCACGCAGACCCATTCCCATCCCGGGAACCGCCAGCCCGGAACGAGGGCGAGCACGATCGTGAGGTCCATCAGCGGCACGGTGAGCAGCGCGGCGAGCACCAGGCGGCGACGCAGCGAGGTGATCCGGTTCTCGGTGGCGCGTGCGGACCAGGTGTCGTCGGCGCCTTCGCGGACATGCGCCCCGTATCCGGCGTTCTCAACCTGCTGGATGGCGCGCGGCGCCTCGGTCAGCGGCAGGCCGGTGATCACCGCGCGTTCGGTGGCGTAGTTGACGGTCGCGGTCACCCCCTCGAGCTTGTTCAGGGCCCGCTCGACGCGGCCGGCGCAGGCCGCGCACGTCATCCCGGAGACGTCGAGCTCGAGCGCCTCGACGACTGGTGCCGCAGTGGGGGTGAGGGTCATGGTGCGGGATCCTCCGGGCGGGGCTGCTCGGGTCGCGCGGTTGCCGTGTCGCGGTCGCTGAGACGTTGCAGCATCCGGTTGTAGACGTCGAACTCGTCATCGCGACCGGTGTCGAGATGACGGTCCTTGCGGCGGGCCTCCCGAGCGTCCTGCCGTCCCCACTGGATCGCGAGGATCGTGATCACGATCATCAGGGGAATCTCCCCGCCCGCCCACGCGACCCCGCCAGCGAAGTATTGCTGCGCGGGCAGGTCTGCCCAGGGGAGCGCGAGGTTGAGGTAGAAGTCCTCGGCGATGATGAAGTTCCCGGTCATCAGGATGACGCCGAAGAACGCGTGGAAGGGCATCGCGGCGAGCACGTAGCCGAGCTTGCCGATGTGCGGCAGCGGCCGGGGAGGACGGTCCACGCCGATCACGAGGCTGTAGTACAAGTAGCCGATGACGAGGAAGTGCACGTTCATCATCTGGTGCGCCCAGTGGAACCGCATCAGGGTGTCGAAGATGCCGGTGAAGTACAGCCCGTAGTACGAACCGACGAACAGCACGAACACCAGCAACGGGTTGTAGAGGAACTTCAGCACCGGCCAGTTGAGCACCCAGGTGAGCCAGTCATGCCAGCCGGCCGGGGCGCCGCGGACCGAGCGAGTCGCGCGCAGCAAGAGCGTGACCACACCGCCGAGGACGAGGAGGGCGGGGGCGAGCATGTTCAGCGACATATGCACGATCATGTGCACCCCGAAGTCGGGAGCAGAGTACTTCCCGAAGCCGGAGCTGGTCGCGAACACGACGACCGCCCACCCGGAGATCCACGCGATCGTGCGCCCGACCGGCCAGGAGTCGCCGCGTCGACGCAGCGCCCGCACGGCAAGGAGGTAGACCGTGACCGCCGTGGCCGCGAGACCGAGGAACAGCAGATTCGGGCGCCACTGCGTGAACAGAACCACGGGAGTCGGCGCATCGGGCACGTCGAACCCCATGAAGACCTTCGTGATGCTGGACGGGGCGAAATACTGCGGCGGCGGCTGCCGGGTCATCGCCACCGCGACCCCGAGCCATCCCGCGACCGCCAAGGCCATGACCGTCATCAGCACGGTGATGTGATGAGCGCGCAGGAGCGAGCGCCGCATCAGCGACCACGCCCACAGCACCGCCGCGACAACGACGATCAGACAGGTGGCCCCGGCGATGATCAGCCACCCCGTCAACGAGGCGGTCACGACGCCACCGGAGAGCTTGAACAGGGCGATGATCAGATCGGAGACCAGCAGCACCGGCAGGGCGACCACGGCGACGGCGAACAGCCGCCGCAGCGTGACCGGTGCGATACGCCGACCCGAGGCTACCCGCAGCGCCGCCACGACCACCGACCCGAAGAACACGTTCACAGCCAGCGTCTGGAACACCGCCGCGTCGCCGCCGAAATCATGATCCGGGCCGACGAGCACCTGGCCGGTCACAACCGGCGCGAGCACCGCCACGATCGCCGCCCACAGCGGGATCAGCATCGCGGTCCAGCGGTCGGCGAAGTACGCGCCGAAGAAAACGATCATCGCCGCACCGAGACTGATCGTCCAGGCCCGCGGCGCATCGCTGGTCTGATACAGGAACTCGAACGCTCCAGGGATCATCAGCCGCGCAAGAGGAGAACCGCTCGCATCAAGAGACTCGAACACCACCATGCCGGCCGCGCACACCGCCCAGACGGCAGAGGACACGCGCAACACCTTGATCTCGAACCCCTCCGGGATCGACCATGCCGATCGCGCGGCCGCGTCCCGAAGGAACAGGATGTGCACGAGCGCCCCGATCGCGATCATGCTGCTGGCCTGGCCCACGACGTTCAGCACCGACGTGACGACGGCGACATCCACGCCCGGATAACCCAGATGGATCTGGTCAAAGGGTCGTTCGCCAAGCAGAACCGAGACGGTCACCGGCACCGCGACCGCGAGGACCAGGAAGCCGACGAGGAGGAGAGCAGCAAGACCCCGACGGACGGACGGCTGGGGTCGAGAACGCTCCGGAGTCGCAGCGGCGCCCTCGACGGCGAGGTCAGACATCAGCGCCGACGGGAAAGGACCTCAGCTCGAAACCGGCATCCTCCACCGCCCGCTGCACGGCCGTGCGCGTCACGGGGCTGTCGCTGACCAGCTGCACGCGACCCGAGGCGCTCTCGACCTGCACGCGGGTGACTCCGCGGAGGGTCGTGAGCTCAGCCGTGATGGCACTCTCGCAGTGCGAGCAGGTCATCCCGTTCACCCAGAACTCAAGCTCCGCCACTGCGCACCCTTCCCGCGACAATCCACGCAACTCTACATCATGTAGTTGTGGAGATTACGGGGGTCGAGCCCCGCTTACTCACTGTCCTCACGCCCCGAACAATAGTCAGCTTATACTGACCGTACATCGGCTGGTGACCAATGAGGGAGGGGTGTGATGATCGCCGCGGCAATCGCTCTGGGCCTGTACTTGGCCTACCTGCTTGTCACGTTCGGGCTGCGCGCATGGCTGCTCTACCGAGGCACCGGCACCACCGGATTCAACGGCTTCACCGAACAGCCAGGATCAGCGGGCTGGTGGGGCGGAGTCCTGTTCGCCGTCGCCGTCCTGACCGGCCTCGCCGCACCGATCCTGCAGCTGACCGGCGCCATGCGACCAATCGCCGTCCTGGACAGCACTCCGGTGTTCATCGCGGGGATCGTCGTCACCCTCGTCGGAGCAGCGATCACCCTGGTCGCGCAGCAGGCGATGGGCCGGTCATGGCGCGTCGGCGTCGACCACGATGAGACCACCGAGCTCGTTCGAGACGGCATGTTCGCCATCGTCCGCAACCCGATCTTCACCGCCGTCATCCTCACCGCGATCGGCCTCGCCCTGATCGCCCCGAACCCGGTCGCCATCGCTGCCGCTGTCATCCTGATCCTCGCCATCGAACTGCAAGTGCGCGCCGTCGAAGAGCCCTACTTGATCGACACCCACGGCACCGCGTATCTCGACTACGCGCAAACGGTCGGCCGGTTCATCCCCGGCGTCGGCAAGATCGCCCGCACCTGACGCGAAGGCCTGCGGAAGGTCGCGTCCGGATGCTGGCCTCTCCGGTGTCAGATCCGGATCGGCTCCGGCAGCCGGCGGCGCGCCGCCGTCGGCCAGCGCCGGAGCGTGAGGCGCTCGGCTCTGACAGCCAGGCCGGGGTCGTCCGTCGCGGCCGCGAGCCGGGTCAGGGCGTTGGCGAGGTGCGCGGCTCCCGCCTGCCGTGCCGCGGCGTCATCCGCGACCAGCTCGATCAGCAGGCTCGTGGCGCGCTTGAGGCCGCGGCCCGCTCGCAGTGCTCGAGGGAGGCACAGGGCATTCAGCTCGGCGATGCGCATCGCCCAGCCATGGCGAAGACGCAGATGGGCGTACTCGTGCGCGATCACCGCCTGCAGCTGTGGCGCCGTCAGCAGATCCCGCATACCGGAGGACACCAGGATCTCCGCGGGTCTCCCCGGCGCGGCGCACGCCACAGGGGAGGGGGCGTCGAACCAAACCAAGGTGAACCCGCGGCGCTCCTCACGCGCGACCGCAATCGGGACCAGACGAGCGAGCGCCTGCTGGTGGGAGTGAGCCAGAGGCTCAGCCGACACGCCGACGAACGCGATCCCGGCACCGATCGCACCGACCCCGAGCCACGCGGCCATCGTGACCATGATCGCCTCGGCCGCAGTGGGTGCCGCTCCGGCGTTCAGAGCCGCGGCGATCGTCGTGACGACGGAGCCGAGGACCAGCACGCCACCGCCGAAGAACGCCCCGAACCACAGCGTCAGAGCGATCCGCGGATGCCGCACCTGCCAGTGCCCAACGGTCAGCACGCGCGGAGCGAGCATGAGGACCAAGACGGACGCGGCAAGAAGGGCGCCAGCGGTGATCACGGCGTCACCGACGCTTCCGCGAGGAACCCGACGTGATCGCCGCGCGAAGGAGCTCGACGTCCTCTGCCGCGAGGTTGCCCGCGAAGCTCAGCAGCGCCGCCTGGCGATCCTCGGCACCGTCCAAGGCGGTCATCATGGACACGCTGGCGTGCTCATTCTCGCTCTGCGCCGCATGGAAGCGAACCTTTCGGGGCGAGTCCCCGGAGCGGACGACCTGCCCTTTCTGATGCAACCGCTCCAGCGTCGTCATCACCGTGGTGTACGCGGGCGTGTGACCCGTGAACTGTTCCTGGATCTCCCGCGCGCTCACCGGCTGGGCGGAGCCCCAGAGGATGCGCATGATCTCCGACTCGAGCTCGCCGCGTTCACGCGTGCGTTCACCGGGCATCGATCGCCTCCTCGCGGAAACTCTACAAGATGTGGATATCCGGATCAGGCTCCAGGGGGTCACCCGTTCATCAACAGCAACATCGCCGCCATCCCCGCCGCCATCGTCGCATGACAGGCGACATGCAGCCGGTGATGGCGAGAGGCGATGAAGCGGTAAGCCCACCACCCGAATGCAGCGACGCTGAGAACCACGAAGCACGCGTTGATCGCGTCAGCCCACGCCGGGGTGCTCATCAGGGTGAGGCCGCCGTCCGCCACGGTCTCATGCCCTGTGGTCATGCCCGCCTCCGGTGCATGACTCATGCCCATTCCTGCCATCAGCAGCGGCATCGCCGCGAGCATCCAGACCATTGCCGCATTCAGTAGGACGTGCCCGACCAGGTCGACACGCTGCGCTGCCGTCTCCCCCCGGCGAATCGACGGCAGGAGCGCGATCGTCAGGACGGTGAACAGGCCAGCCTGCGCCCACAGGGCAAACTCGGACTCCATAGACCACGCCATCCAGATCATCGCGGCAGACATCAGTAGGTGGTTGAGGTCGATCAGGATCTCCCCGCCGAACCGAGCCTGCTTGCGTCGAATCCGCCCCAGCCGACCAGCCAGATCGAACGCACAGACTAAGCCCGTGAAGGCGAACGCGAGCGTGAGAATGAGATTCCAAGGGGAGCCGATCACACCGAAGAATCTACTACAAGATGTAGAGATAATCCGGCCTCGCGGAGAATGGCCATCCTTGTCGACACATTGTTCAGCTGGCGATGTATAGTCATTGCATGCTGACTATTGCTTCGCGCGTCGACGTCATGAACAGGCTGGGTCGGGCGATGGCCGACCCGACCCGGTCGCGGATCCTGCTCGAACTGCTGTCCGGACCTGGGTATCCCGCGCGTCTGTCGGAGACCCTGGGGCTGACCCGCACGAACGTGTCGAACCATCTAGCGTGTCTGCGCGGGTGTGGGATCGTCGTGGCGACGCCGGAGGGGCGGCAGACCCGGTACGAGATCGCCGACCCGCACCTCACCAAGGCCATCACCCTGCTGGTCGACACTGTGCTCGCCTATGACGACGGCGAGCCCTGCATGGACGAGCACTGCGACGTGCCGCTGTGCTGCGCGCCCGTCGACGAGGCAGCAGGGGAGGGGGACCGGTGAGCGAGGAGTGCTGCGGCCCGGACGAGCCTCGCAAGCCCGTGGCGACGGTGCGGCGGATCCCGCTGCGCACACTGCCGCCCTCGGGAGACGCCTGCTGCGGCCCCGAGCCTGATGCCGTGCAGCGGAAGGCTCCCGCCCGTCATGACGCTGGTGACGCGTGCTGCGGCCCGGATGAGGCGGCGCACGGCCACGATGACGAGCACGGCGAGGTCGAGCACGAGGTGCGGCCGCCTTGGTGGCGTGACCCGGCGCTGCTCCCGTCCGCCATCGCCGGCGTGACGCTCCTGGCCGGATACCTCTTCGAGTGGTCCGGAGTGCCGGTTCCGGCACTGGTGCTGCAGGGGATCGCGCTGCTCGCCGGCGCGTACACGTTCGTGCCCGGCGCGATCCGCCGACTGCTGCGCGGACGCCTCGGCGTCGGCCTGCTGATGACGATCGCGGCCGTCGGCGCGGTCGCCCTCGGCCACGTCGGGGAGGCGGCGACCCTGGCGTTCCTGTTCTCTCTGGCCGAGGCGCTCGAGGACCGGGCGATGGACCGGGCGAAGGAGGGGCTGCGGGCTCTGCTCGCGCTGATCCCGGACTCGGTGCGTGTCTCCCGCCTGGCCGGGGATGTCACGATCCCGGCCGCGGAGGTCCGGGAGCTCGATATCCTCGTCGTCGGCGCGGGGGAGCGGGTCGCCACCGACGGCGTCGTCGTCGAGGGCCGCTCGAGCCTGGACACCTCGGCGATCACGGGGGAGTCGATCCCGGTCGAGGTCGGCCCCGGCAGCGTGGTAGCCGCCGGATCCGTGAACGGCTCGGCCACCCTGCGGATCGAGGCCACCGCGGACGGCCGCGACAACTCGCTCACCCAGATCGTCGAGCTCGTCGAGCAGGCCCACGCCCGCAAGGGCGAACGCGCTCGCCTGGCCGACCGCATCGCCCGCCCCCTCGTGCCGATCGTGCTGATCGCCGCCGCGCTGGTCGCCGTCTTCGGATTCATCGTCGGCGACCCCGGCCTGTGGATCGAGCGGGCCCTGGTGGTGCTCGTCGCCGCCTCGCCCTGCGCGCTGGCCATCGCCGTGCCCGTGACGGTGATCAGCGCGATCGGGTCGGCGTCGAAGTTCGGCGTCGTGATCAAGTCCGGCGAAGCTTTCGAGCAGTTCGGCACGATCCGCACCGTCGCGCTCGACAAGACCGGCACCCTCACCCGCAACGAGCCCCAGGTCGTCGAGATCGAAGCCGCCGCCGGCCGCACGCGCGAAGACGTGCTCGCCCTCGCCGCAGCCCTCGAAGCGACCAGCACCCACCCGCTCGCCGCGGCGATCACCGCCGCCTCACCCGGCACCGCCCCAGGCGAGGACGTCGTCGAGGAAGCCGGCCACGGCATCATCGGCCGTGTCGGCGCCACGCGCCTGCGGGTCGGCAACGTGCGCTGGCTGAACCCCGGCCCGCTGCAGAGCAGGGCCGACGACATGGCCGGCGCAGGGATGACCGTCGTCGTGGTCGAAGCCGACGGCCAGATCGCCGGACTCATCGGCGTCCGCGACGAGCTGCGGCCGGAAGCGGCCGAGACCATCCGGATGCTGAACGCACAGGGCATCCGCACCGTCATGCTCACCGGCGACAACGAGCGCACCGCCCGCGCCCTCGCCGCACAGGCCGGTGTCACAGACGTGCGCGCCGAGCAGCTCCCGAAGGACAAGGCCGACGCCATCGCCGCGCTCGTCGCCGAAGGCCCCACCGCGATGGTCGGCGACGGCATCAACGACGCCCCGGCCCTGGCGACCGCCACGGTGGGGATCGCGATGGGCGTGAAGGGATCGGCGGCCGCGATCGAGTCCGCCGACATCGCCTTCACCGGCAATGACCTCCGACTCATCCCCGGCGCCCTCGCCCACGCCCGCCGCGGACGCCGCATCATGACCGTCAACATCGGCCTCGCGCTGGCGATCATCGTCGTGCTGTTCCCCCTCGCCCTCTTCGGCATCCTGGGACTTGCCGGGGTGGTGCTCGTCCACGAGGTCGCCGAGGTAGTTGTGATCCTCAACGGCGTCAGCGCCGCCCGGCGCCCCGCATCGACCCGACTGCAGCAGCCGGCCGAACTGCAGCCGGCGCTCACGCATGCATAGATCGCACCGAGGCGGCCTCGTTGCCAGCTGCACTACCGGCCACCTGAAAGCGGCATCCATCCTCTCCTTCGTGATCCGGGATGGCCTGGACGAACAACCCTGACCGCCCACCCTCTCGCCCGAAGGACACCCCCGCTGATGAGCACCCGGACGAAGCCCCGTTCTGCCCCGACCCCGCCGCCGAAGAAGCGCATGAGCACTCCGCTGAGGGCCACGATGATCTCGATCATCGTGGTGCTCGTGCTCGTGATCGCCGCGACCATCTACGTGATCGCTACCCGCCCGCAGGCCCCTGACCCGGCCGGAGCCGAAGGTGCGCTGCCGGGCACCCGGAACAACACGCACGTCCTGGACCAGGCCGGCCCGGATGCGCCGACACTGGTGGAATTCCTCGATTTCGAGTGCGAAGCCTGTGGAGCCGTGTACCCCGCAATCGAGCAGGTGCGGGAGCAGTACGACGGAAAGATCAACTATGCGTTCCGATACTTCCCGATCCCCAGCCATGTGAACTCGATGAACGCTGCCCTCGCCGTCGAGGCGGCGGCGCAGCAGGGCCAGGCTGAGGAGATGTACGACATGATGTTCCAGAGCCAGTCGGGATGGGGTGACCAACAGGTCGACCACTCCGACCTGTTCCGAACGTTCGCCGAGGGGATGGGGCTCGACATGGCCGCATACGACGCGGCCGTCGCGGACCCGGCCACCAGGGAGCGGATCGAGGAGGACTCGGTCGACGGCCAGTCGATGGGCGTCTCCGGCACGCCGACGTTCTTCCTCGACGGGGAGAGGCTCGAGCTGACCCAGCTCAGCGACCTTACCGACGCCCTCGACCGGGCCATCGGCGACTAGCTTTCCCCTCCTCCTCGGCCCCCGCCGACGTATGATTTCGGTGTGCCGAAAAATGCCCTTGTTGGGCGTGTTGCTGACGAGGCGACGATCCGCCGGTCGCCTCGTCGCTTGGCATGGCTGATCGGGCCGGCACTCGTCGCAGGGGTCGCCTACCTCGACCCTGGGAACGTCGCGAGCAACATGACCGCGGGCGCCCGATACGGCTACCTGCTCGTATGGGTCGTCGTCCTGGGCAACGTCATGGCGTGGCTGATCCAGTACCTCTCGGCCAAGCTCGGTGTCGTTACCGGTCAGAGCCTTCCAGAAGCGCTGGGCCACAGAATCCGGAGTCCGTGGGGGCGGCGCGCGTACTGGCTGCAGGCGGAGCTCGTCGCGATGGCTACCGATATCGCCGAGGTGATCGGCGGCGCCGTCGCCCTCTACCTGCTCTTCGGCGTGCCACTGCTCTGGGGAGGTCTCATCACAGGGGCGGTGTCGATGACACTGCTGATCGTGCAGTCGCGCGGTGGCGCCAAGCCATTCGAGTTCGTCATCATGGGACTCGTTGCGGTGATCGCGATCGGTTTCGGCTACGGAGTCTTCGTGGCACCCCCCGACGGCGCCGGAGTGGCCAGCGGTCTCATGATCCGGTTCGACGGCACGGATTCAGTCCTGCTGGCTGCATCGATCCTCGGGGCGACGATCATGCCCCACGCGATCTATGCTCACAGTGCGCTATCGCGAGACCGCTTCACTGCAGTCTCGGCGCAGAACGGAGCGAAAGCGGCCGCGACGGTGTCACGGGGGGTGCCCCTGGAGAACCTCCGCGGGATCTCGACCTCTCGACTGCTACGCGCCACCCGATGGGATGTCACGATCGCGATGCTGATCGCCGGCACGGTGAACCTCTGCATCCTGTTGCTGGCAGCGGCCAACCTTGCAGGTGTGAGCGGAACCGACACGCTCGAGGGCGCATACGCCGCCCTTCACGACGGCATCGGCCCGGCCGTCGCGACGCTCTTCGCGGTCGGCCTGCTCGCCAGCGGGCTGGCGAGCACATCGGTCGGAGCGTATGCGGGCGCGGAGATCATGCGTGGCCTCCTCCTCGTCCGAGTCCCGCTGCTCACCCGGCGACTGGTCACGCTCATCCCAGCTCTCGCGATCCTCGCCTTCGGCGTCGATCCGACACTCGCGCTGGTTCTGAGCCAGGTCGTGCTGTCCTTCGGCATCCCGTTCGCGTTGATTCCCCTCGTCGTCCTGACTGCGAACAGGGGATTGCTCGGCAGATTCCGCAATCACGGAATCACGACGGCGGCCGGGATCGCGGCATCGGCCTTCCTCGTCGTGCTGAATGCGCTGCTGCTGTGGCTCATCTTGACCGGTAGGTAAGGCGGGCTCTCTCTCATGAATCCGTCTTCGGCGTTCCGGCACATCCTCGGCGGTGTCGTCCTGGTGGCGTCAGTATGGGGGTCGGGATGCCTGCCCGCCGTAGCCGCCCAGGAGGTCTCGGTTTCACCTCCGCCCGTCGCAGCGACCGAGATCGTGGCCGAGACCCTCGCTGCCGACCCGCCCGTGGCGAGCATCGAGCCGCACACCGATCCGACAGCCACGACGGACAGGATTGCCGGCGGGTCAGAGGATCCGTCGACCGGGGGAGTGCTGGCGGCGATCATCGGAGGGAGCATCCTGCTCGGCGCCGCTGGCCTGATGATCCTGTCCGTCTGGTTGCGACGCTACGCAGCACGGATCGGACGCAAGCCCGAAGCGGATCCACCGGGCCGCTGATCCCCGATCCTGCCCTAGGCCGCCAGACGCCCGCGGCCTCAGTGGGAGGGGCGGTCTTCGTGGTCGATACCAGCGTGCTCTTTGCCACGCTCGAAGCCCAGGAGGCGAAGAGCGTTGGCCACGACGATGAGTGTCGAGCCCTCGTGGATGAGCACCACGGCACCGATGTTCAGCCCGATGAAGGTGGCGATCACCAGGAGGACGACGATCGCGAGGCTCGCGATGAGGTTCTGACGGATGATCCGGCTGGTCGCGCGGCTCAGACGCACGGCGAACGGGACGCGTCCCAGGTCGTCGCTCATGAGAGCGATGTCACAGGTCTCCAGTGCGACGGTGGAACCGGCAGCCCCCATCGCGATGCCGATGTCCGCGCGAGCCATCGCGGGCGCGTCATTCACGCCGTCCCCGACCATCGCGATGGGGCGATGCGTCTCGGCAAGACGAGTGATGTGCGCAACCTTGTCCTCCGGCAGCAGCTCACCGATTGCGGTGTCGACGCCGACCTCGCGGCCGACGGCATCCGCGACGCGCTGGTTGTCGCCGGAGATCATCACGAGCTGGCCGACGTTCGCGCTTCGCAACACGCGGAGCACCTGCGCGGACTCGGCGCGAGAGGTGTCCATCACGCCGACGACTCCCAGGAACCGATCACCGCGTCGGACGATCATCAACGTCTGGCCGGAGTCGCGCGCCTCCGTGTAAGCGATCTCGACTGACGAGGGGAGGGTGAGGCCCTGCTCGTCGAACATCCGCAGGTTGCCGACCTCGACGATCTCTCCGTCGACCGTGGCACGTACACCGCGGCCGACGACGGCGTTGAGGTCCGACGCCTCGACGCGCTCCGCCTCGGACACCTGACCTGCGAGGTCGCGGACGATCGCTGCTGCGAGCGGGTGATCGCTGAGAGACTCCACGGCGACCAGGATGGGGACGAGGAGGCTCCCGTCCACGCCGTCCACGGGAGTGACCGACGTCACCTGCGGGTTGCCCCAGGTGAGGGTACCGGTCTTGTCGAAGGCCATCGCCCTGACGCGCCCCAGGGTCTCCAGCGGAGCACCGCCCTTGACCAGCACGCCGGCGCGGGCCGCTCGGGCGACTCCAGCGAGAACGGCCGCCGGCGTCGCGATGGCCAGTGCGCACGGGCTCGCGGCCACGAGGACAGTCATTGCGAGATAGAAGGCATCCGTGAACGGCTGCGAGAACACGGACATCGCGACCACCAGGGTGGCGGCCACGCCGAGGATCACCGCGGGCACGTACCACCGCTGGAAACGGTTGATGAACTGCTGCGTCGGTGACGCAGCCTGGTCGGCCGTGCGGACCAGCTCGACGACTTTGCTCAGCGTCGAGTCCGCGGCTGTCGCCGACACCACGACCTCGAGCACCCCGGAGCCGTTCACCGTGCCGGCGAACACGCGATTCGAGGCCGGAAGGGTATCGACGGTGCGCATCGCCCGCTCGCGATCCGCGACCGGCTCCTTCTCGATGGGCATCGACTCACCGGTGACCGCCGACTGGTCGACGGCCGAGATCCCGGCGATCACGAACCCGTCCGACGGGATCCTCGAGTTCGGGCGCACCATCACGACATCACCCACCACGATCTGCTCCACCGGAACCTCGACGGGATCGTCGTCCCCGCGGCGTACCAGGGCGGTCCGTGGTGCGAGCTCAGCCAGCGCTTCGATCGACTTGCTGGCGCGGCTCATCGCGTATTCCTCGAGAGCGTGGCCGAGGCTGAAGAGGAACAGCAGCACTGCGCCCTCCGCCCACTTCCCGATCAGGGCGGCGCCGATTGCGGCGACGATCATGAGGAAGTCGACCTCGAACTTGCCCCGCAATGTCGATGCGACCGCCGTGCGGACAGTGAAGAAGCCACCGAAGAAGTAAGTGGCGATGAACAGGACCAAGGGCAGACCCATCAGCGGCAAGCCGACCGCATACTCTGCGATCATCCCCGCGGCGTAGGTGATGCCCGCCACGATGGCGAACCACAGCTCCCATCGGGCGGAGCCGTGCGCGTGCTCCTCTATGACGGCAGGAGATTTCGTGGCAGTCGAGGTAGTCATACCTCAACAATACATCACAAGAACATGATACTATGATGTATGTGAATGATAATCGTGCTCATGAGAGAGGAACTCGCCTATGAGCAGTTCGGTGGAACCAGCGTCCGCTCCGCTGTCAGCGGGGGATGCCGTGCGGCTAGCTGAGATCATGCGGGCGCTGGCATCACCAGTCCGGCTCCGCATCCTGAGTGTGCTGCGCATCCATCCCAGCACGGTGACCGATCTCGGCATGCAGCTCGGCATCGGACAGACGACGCTCTCCAACCACCTACGGCTTCTCCGGAATCTCAGCGTGGTCCGCGGCGATCGTGACGGACGGCACATTCACTATGTGCTGTTCGATGATCATGTCGCAGATCTTCTCGACGAAGCCATCGGACACCTCCGCCACCTTCCCGGCGATCGTTGACCGCTTGACATTAGCCGAACACGGCGGCGGGCCATTGGGTGGGTGTGCTAATTCTCATTAGTCGGTCGTCATTGCACGTCTTTTGAGGAATGGATCTCAGCCGAGTTCGCCTGTGATCACCACGCGGGTGACCGCGGGGTCCTGCAGTGCGTCGCAACCGGCGTCGATTTCATCCACAGCGATTTCCTTCGAGATGGGCTCGTCGAGTCGGAAGCGGCCCTGCAGGTACAGGTTTGCGTGAAGCGGGATGTCGTGCTTGGGCGTTGTAGAGCCCATGTCGACGCCCCGGGATGCACATTTGTTTGCCGATGAGGCCGATCCTCTGCATCGGCACTGTAGCGGTGGGGTCCAGGAGGGCGGCCCAGCATAGGCCTTCGCCCGGGCGAGCTATGCCTACGACCTCCTGGGTGACGGCGGGGATTCCGACGGGATCGAACGCGCCAACCGCACCGCGTTCAGTGATCCGCTGCACCTCGGCGGCCGGATCGGTGGTGGTCGAATTGATGGTGTGTGTGGCCCAGAATAGCTTGGCCTTCTCGAGCTTGTTGTCGGCGACATCGACGGCGATGAGCGTGGCTGCGCGGGCGACCACGGTTCCATTCATCGCGTTTAAGCGCACACTACCGACCGGCTCTTCGCTGCCCAGCGCACAAGGCTCGGTCTCCAAAGCGATGCCGCTCAGATGCCCTGACGAGTCACCACAGGTTCGCTCTGCTGCGGTCGCCCGATGACGGGGCGCGGCGTGCCCAGCCCTCGTACCCGCTCGCCGACGGCCTGCGCCACCTTCCTTGTACCGGCTACCGTGGCGTCCCGCGCAGCCCGGTGCAGTCTCTCCTGCCCGTGACTGATCGCGTCCGCGACACGTTGGCTGCTGTGTCGCATCAGTTCCGATGCGGGCATCCACGTCAGCCGCGACCGGTCCTTCACCTGGGCGGCGATGCGCTCCCGACGCGCCGCCAACGCCGGGTCCGACAAGCGAGCCAGCGCGTCCGAATCCATTTGCGCCGTCTCCACATGCTCCGCCTCCGCCTTTCGTTCCGACGCCACAGTCACTACCGTGTCCCTGCCATCGCGCTCCAGTGGGATGTACCGCTCGTCGTCACCGGTGTTCATGATTCCTCCTTCTCCGCGGTGGTTTCGGACCGCTTCGCGACTGATTTCATCCACCGTCCGACGGTCGTCGGATGGACACCGAGCTCAAGCGCGATCTGTCTGTTCGACAGACCCTGCATGCTCAATCGGATCGCGTCTTCAGGCCTGCCCATATCCGCGCGGGCCCGGCTCGGCGTAGATGATGCCGCGTGCGTGTTCTCTGCCGCGACTGCTGTCCTCACTGTTCCGGACATCAACGCTTGAACCGGCATACGCTCGGACCTTCCTTCCTGCACCAGGGTCGTGGCCGGGTCGACATCGGCATCCTCACCGACGGTCGGCATGGCGCGGCGGTAGCGGCCCAGCTCCACAGTCAAGTGCGTGGCCGCAAGCAGTACGATCGGTGGCACCGATGCCACGAGCGCCGCCACTATGCCGGGCACGGTTTCGTCGGCGGCGACCAGCGCGTGCGTGATATTCGCCGTGATCGACACTAGCGCCGCCCCGCCCAACAGCAGCCATGGATACCGGGTCGCCGCCCGCCCATACGGCGACAAAGCGACCACCGACATCGTCGCGATGACGATTACCCCGTCCACGATCAACGGCCATACCCACGCGAGCCCCACCGCGGTGCCCGCGCGGGACGCGAGGTCCGCGAGCGCGGTGAACGATAGCCAGAACGCTCCCACTCCCAGCAGCACCGTGCCGATGATGGACGCGCCCACCACCCATGCGCCCATCCGCCGTTCCACGGACGTGCTCGTTGACGTCGTCACAGCGCTGGAACCGACACGTCAATGCTCGTCGTCGATCGAACGGGTGCCGCCCCGCCCAACTCGACTGTCCGGGCCTGCGACGTCTTGCGTTCAGCGCCAGGGCCGGAGCGGTCAAGCCCTGGTGGGTAACCGTCGCCGATGCCCGCATCCGGCAACTTGTCGAGGATATCCAATGCCACGCGACGCACCCGCTCGCCGGTCTCGCGCACCACGTCCACCGGTTCCTTGTCCGCCACCGACTGCGCCCACGTCGCGACGTAGGGAATCGTGTAGTCGCTGGTGTCCATGCCGTATGCCGCGCCGATCATCATCGCGACCGACTCCGCCTCCACCTCTCGGATGCCGCGATGATGGGTGACGGCCTCAACCGGATCGTGCATACGGACGTGCCCGAGTTCGTGCGCCAGCGTCTTCACCCGCGCTGCATCGTCCATGTCCGCGCGAACCGCGACAACCTTCGTGTCGTAGATCGTCACGCCATTCGCTCCCCAGATGGAAGACGCATCCGCCGCGTCCTGCAACTCGAATCCCTCCGTCGCGACCTGCGCGGCGAGCCCCGCCCACAGCCCAGCCGGCGCCTCTCCCTCCAGCAGCCGCGGCATTGGCCGCTCCGGGATCTCCGACCCGCTGGTCTGCGTCACATCCCACACGTACGCAGGCTTCACGTTGACGATCTTCGAACGCACCACCTCGCCCGCGGCAGGCTTCTCCCGAGCCTGCAATCGGCGCCACGACATCGGATCGGAAGGATCTTTCGACGCGAACCGCCCCATCACCGGGGCGTAGATCATGTACCCGGACTGGCCCTTGTCCACCGACCGGTCAAGTTGCTTCCACTGGTTGAACCCCGCTACGTACGTCGGCACCGGCGTCGACACTCGCCCCTGCTCGTATGCGTCAGCATGCTGGGCGTAGATCAGCAGGGTGTTCCGAAAACTCCGCGATCTGAACCGGGCTGCGAACTCGATTGCCCGCTTCCAATCCTCACCCGTCGTCAGCCCCGCGACGGCAGTCTCGAGCTTCTCCGCCATCTCGTCGAGCTTGGTTTCACGCGCCGCCTGTACTTCGGCCGGGGAACGTCTCATTCGGGCCACCCAGACCACCGCCTTCACGTCCGCACCGACCACGCTCGGATCGGCTATTCGTGAGGACAGGTGCGCGCGTCACACCCCACAAGTCCGTGCCGGAGGTAGCCACGCGTGCGCGTCACTCCCTAGCCGCCAGCGCAGGTGTGCCGGACAGGTCCTCGAGAACGCACCGCTGGCTCCGTGGGCCATGGGCCATCACGCCTACTTGCCACCGTGCACGGCCCATCCTGGTCGCCGTCGCGCGCAGATTTCATTCCCCGAGTTGCGGGCTGCCGCTGCCGCCGCTTCTGCACGGATAGTCAGGCGGTCACCGCTGACGCGGTGGCAGCACTGGTTGGGCAATCCTGCGGATTGCCTTTCGGCTGCTTGATTGTGCGGGACCATTCCCTTCTGCGCAAGGCACGCAAAAACTCTCCCCGATAGTCGATCTCCTTCCCCTGGTGTCGGGAGGAGATTTTTTGACTCTTCGGCCTTGCGCATTCATTCCTGGCCCCTTTTCTCGGCATGTGCCGAAAGGCAATGGCACGGAGGGAACAGCCACACCACCCGGTGTGACCGCCCTCCGGGATTCAGGAAAGGAACCGAAAGCCATGACCATCATCGACACCACCCCGACCCAGGCCGCAGACCTCACCCCCGCCGAGGAGGCCGTGCAGGGGCCGGAAGTTCGCCGGATCAGCCCCCACACCCTCGTCGTGGAGGACAACATCCGTTCACAGGTCGACCTCGACCGGGCATTCGTCAACTCGATCAAGCTCCACGGCGTGATCGTGCCCATCCTCGCCCACCCCGACCAGAACGGGAACATCATCGTCCGCGACGGACAGCGCCGCACCCTCGCCGCCCGCGAGGCCGACGCCGAGGACGTTCCCGTCTACGTCGTGGACGCCTCCGACGAGAAGCGCATCCGCATCATCCAGCAGTACATCACCAACGAACACCGCGCAGGACTCACCGACACCGACCGGGCCGAGGCATGGCGGCAGTTGGCGCTGGACGGGATGAGCGTCACCGCCATCGCCAAACAGACCGGCACCAAGCGCACCACCGTCAAGACCGGCCTCGCCGTCGCCGAAAGCGACATCGCCAAGACCGCCGTCACCCAGCACGCCCTCACCCTCGACCAAGCACTCATCCTCACAGAGTTCGAGGACGACCCCGACGCGCTGGCCGAACTCACCAGCATCGCCGCACACGACCCGGAATCGTTCGACCACTACGCCCAGCGGCACCTGGACGACAAGGCCACCAAGGAAGAAATCGCGGCCCTGCGCGCCCAGTACGAAGCAGACGGATACACCGTCATGGACTACCCGGCATGGGGCGACGAGGACGTGGCTTTCCTCCACGACCTGCTCACCGCCGACGGCGAGCGCGTCACCGAAGAGAACTACGCAGGCAAAGACGGGCACGCCATCGCTATCGGGGAGCGGTGGGGGAGCATCGACATCGCTCACGTCGTCGTGAACTGGCGCGAGCACGGCCTGACCTCCATCCGACACAACCAGCCCAACACCCGATCCGGGTCGATGACCGAGGAGGAGAAGGCCGAACGCCGCCGCGTCGTCGCCAACAACAAGGCATGGGTCAGCGCGGAAAAGGTGCGCCGCGCATGGGTGACCAAGTTGCTCGGACGCAAACGCCTGCCCTCCCAGGCACTTGCATTCGCGGCAACCGTGATCGCAGACAACCGGCACGAGGTCGCGCGCGCCGCAAGCGACGGGCACGACATGGCAGCGACCCTCCTCAGCCTCGACGGCCAGCGCCACTACGGACAGCCGCACCCCATCGCCGCGATGACCCAGGCCACCCCGACCAAGGCAGGACACGCCCTGCTCGCCGTCGCACTCGGCGCTCTGGAAGCGGCAACCAACAAGAACAGCTGGCGCAACCCCGACCAGGCGACCCGCGCGTACCTCGACCAACTCGCCGCCTGGGGATACACCCTCTCCGACGTCGAAACCCTCATCACCGACCCCGACAGCGCCCACCGAGCCGAGGACACCACCAACGACGCCGACACCCCCGCCGACGCGGACGCCTCCACCGAGGAGGAGACCGGCGAGGAGGTCAACGGCGAGGACACGAGCGCGGACGAGACCGACACCACCAGCCCCGACCCGGAGCCGGAGGAGGAGGCCCCGCTCGACAACCCTGCCGAGGCCGAGGAGGTCGAGGTGTCCGAGGAGTCGCCCAGCGAGACGGACGACGCCGACGCCGCAAGCGACGACAGCGACGATGAGCCGACCGTCGAGGACGAGCCGGCCGACGCGGCCTGACCCACCGCACCACCCACGGCGGGGCCGGTCATCGCATCACCGGTGACCGACCCCGCCCCTCCCCACCTCATAGGAGCACACAATCATGAACACCCAGATCCTCGACCAGATCACCGCCGACCCCGGCCAGCAGGAACGTTTCGCACGCATCGCGCTGGCCTGCCTGACCATTCCCGGGGAGCCCAATCCTCCCGCCGCGCGCCTGACCGGCACGAACGGCCCGGCTGTGGTCCAGCACATCCTTGAAACAACCCCGCACCCCCTCGCGGACACACCCGTCATCGAGACCATCGAGCGCGTCGCGGACGGCACGCACACCGTCATCATTCCCGGAGACCCGCAATGGCCCACCGGTCTGGACGACCTCGGACCTGACCGACCCGTCGCACTCTGGGCAGTCGGAGACCTCACCCTCCTCGCCAGCGCCCCCGGCCAGACCGTCACCCTCACCGGCGCGAGAGCCGCCACGAGCTACGGCGACTACACCGCCGCCGAACTCGCCCACGACCTCACCCGAACCGGGCACAGCATCGTCACCGGAGGCGCGTACGGGATCGACGCCGCCGCAACCCGCGCAACCCTCACCACATCCGGGCATGCAATCGTCGTCCTCGCATCCGGCATCGACCGCCCCTACCCGGCAGGCAACATCGGCCTGCTGCATCAGGTCACCGAGCACGGACTCGTGCTCACCGAGACCCCGCCGAGTGCTGCACCGACCCGCTCCCGGTTCGTTGCACGCACCCGCATTCTCGCAGCCCTCTCCGCTGCAACCGTGATCGTGGAAGCCGGAGCACGCTCGGGCGCAGCCCACGTCGCGCACACCGCGCACCGCCTCGCGCGCACGGTGGGAGCAGTGCCCGGCCCGATCACCAGCACCACCAGCACGGGATGCCACCTCCTCATCCAAGCGGGCATCGCCCGCCTCATCACCAGCGCGAACGACCTCGCGCTCACGGTGGACGAGTAACCGCCAGCACCCCCGGACGGTGCCGACCACACCACGATCCACGGCCGGCATCGACCAAACCCCTCGCACACCGCGCCCTGCGCCCGACCCTCACCCCAGCACCACGACCAGCCCACGCCCGCAGCCACCTGTACCTGCTCCGCCGCCTCTTGACCCGAAACCGGCGCCGCAAACCTCCTCCACCACGCTCCGCACCCGTTCTTCTCACATTCGGATACACGTCTTGCATTTACACGCCGTGCCCCCGGCGCGACCGCCCCGAAGGGTACGCTCAGGCACCCGCGCTCCGCGCGGTCGTAAACCCCGAATACCACACCAGATGCGTCGCCGAAACCGGAGAGCACGGGACCGTTTCGACCGGAGCAAGAGCCACGATGCCTCGCGCGCCCGCCACCGGACACGCGGAGGCGACGGCAAGAGTAATCTGCGCTTGCCCGAGCCGTCGAAGAGTAAAAGCGAACGGTCGACGAGTACAAAACTCGAGAGACCCAGGCCGCGCCCACCCGACGCGGGGGAGGGCTCACTACGTCCAAGCCGACGCGATCACCCGCATTCCCGCAGAAGATGCAAGCATTGCCTCTGAAGCAACGAGGAAGCGATGGGTCAGATGGAGCGCGCCAGCGTTGCAGAAACAGCGCGAAGCGTGCTGCACCACCCGGCAGGACAGTAGTGCGCGCCGCGTGCACACAGCAGCTGAGGCGCTGCAACAGTCCCGTTCGGAGCCGTGCAACAGGGGGCTTCACGAATGCTGCAGCACCAAGTAAAATCGAACTCACCAGGCGAGCAATACACGATTGGCGTTTCAGGACGCACCACCGGTGCGAAGGGGCTCAGCCACCAACAACACAACCGAGCACGCACGTGCTCGACTCGTTGAAGGAGGCCCACCATGTTTCTCATCTCCCTCGCCATGCGCCCCGCCGCCGCCGTCTACCACTGGTGCCAACGCTGGCTCCCCAGCAACCGCCTCACCGCACTCCTCCGTACTAGACGCGGACACCGATGGGGGATCCCGGCGGCGCTTCTCGGCGTGATCTACTTCGTCGCGGGCGTGGCCTGCTACGGAGCCGTCAGACTCGGCCACACCGAATGGCTTTACCTCGGCATGCTCATCTGCTGGTGGACTGCCCTCAAACTCATCGCCCATGGCATCACCGCCGCCATCCGACTTCTCGGAGCGCGCACACACGAAAACCTCGCAGTTCGCCGCGCGATCCGAGACCGAGAACAAGCCGTGGCAGAGGCAGGCATCGAACCACTCGAATACAGCAGTGCAGACCGTCGTCGCGTCCTGCGCGAAGTCCGCGAAGAACTCAACGCTAGACGGTATGTAGTAGCCCTCT